>JBNMOV010000083.1:0-14067 GCA_051275765.1 Maribacter sp.
ATCTATTTCAATATTTTTTTCTTTAAATGCGTTGAGGTTTTTTAATATAATTTCCTCATTTATTTTGGTATAATAATTATACCAACTCGTCCAGCCAGAAGCTGGTTTTACGGTAGGTTTTTTAATTCCTGATTTAGTAAACCATTGTCTGAATACTTCTTTTTCTTCGCCATTGAGCATGGCTATTTCCAAGGCAGGATATGAATGTGATAATTTTAAATTCGTGCAATCTTTTTCTATAATTAATTGATTTTTATTCGCATCATAAATAAATAAAGTATAGCCTGTCGTTTCATTTAATGATGCAAATAAATTAATCTGATTATTTTTATTTCTAAGGTAAGTATATGTCCAAGAATGTATAATTCCTTTTCCTCTTTGTATATTTTCGAAGGTATAATCTCCGTAATATTTCATAAAAGGAAATGCTATTTTTCTGAGCTGTGGAACATCTTCATTAAAATCAAATTCTCTACTTTCTGACCATGATTGATATCCATTAGAAAATACTTTTGAAAAATCATTAGTATTAATATCAATTTCTATCCTTACTTTTTTTAATAATATTTTTTGCTTAGGATGAATAAATAATTTGAGATGGTTTCCTCCTTCTATTTTATCAAAAGACATATCTACATACAGCTCATCAGCTGAAGTCATCCCTTTAGGTTTCAAGTCCAGTTGCTTATCATCGTATTGGATGTATGCTTTCATTATTTAAAATTAGATTTTAGATATTAGATGCTAGATATTAGACAAGAATTCTCTAAAGTCTACATATCTAAAACTAAGATCAAAACAGATTATGAAACAGTTAAAATAGAATTTTTTATTAGATTCTAAATTTTAACATAAAATTTTCTAATCTCTAGCATCTAATATCTATTTAAAGATGCCTTTCTGCATGATAAGATGAACGAACTAATGGTCCACTTTCTACGAAGTCAAAACCTCTTTCTAGTCCTGCTAGTCTGTATTTTTCAAAAGTATCTGGATGTACATATTCTGCTACTTCGAGGTGCATTTTTGTAGGTTGAAGATACTGCCCTATCGTAACGACATCACAGCCCATTTCGATTAAATCATCCAATATCTTATAGACTTGATCTTCTGTTTCACCTAAACCAACCATAAAGCCAGTTTTGGTACGTTTTCCGTAGTCTTTGATGCGTTTGATTTCTTCTAAGGAGCGTTTGTATTTTCCTTGTGGACGTACTTTTCTATATAATTCTTCCACTGTTTCCATATTGTGGGAAACCACTTCTTGTCCTGCAGAAATCATGCGTTCCAATGCAGCCCAATTTCCACGTACATCAGGAATCAATGTTTCCATCGTCGTATTAGGAGATAATTCTCTGATTTGTAGAACGGTTTGGTGCCAGATCTCTGCTCCTCTATCCTTGAGTTCATCTCTATTGACAGATGTGATGACCGCATGTTTTACTTGCATCAACCGAATTGCCTCCGCTACTCTGCGAGGTTCATCTTCATCATATTCATTAGGACGACCAGTTTTTACTGCACAAAATGAGCAAGAACGAGTGCATACATTACCTAAAATCATGAAAGTAGCTGTACCTGCTCCCCAACATTCGCCCATATTAGGACAGTTTCCGCTTTGGCAAATCGTATTTAGTTTATACTCATCCACCAACTTCCTTACCTTCTTAAACTCCTCTCCTATAGGTAGTTTTACTCTCAACCAATCTGGTTTTCTTTTCCTTGGCGGCTTTTTGCTGCCATCTATGATGGGTAAATCTATCATTTTGTTAGATGTTAGACGCTAGATAATAATGCTTTAGTAAATCTATATTTTTTGCTAAAGCTAAGGTTTGTTCTTAGCTAAAACTGAGGGCTTACACTCACTCTTAGCTCTTGATTCCATTTTACCTTTAGCAAACCTTACAGATTCATCAAAGGTACGGATTAAAATGTAGTCTTGATAATTATTAAGAACAACAAAATTAGGGAGGAGGTTGTTTTGTTTTAGCATTAATAAATTAACAGATATTATCGCTTACTCTGAAAGAACACCTTCATAATATCACCACATTCCTCTTGTAAAATACCATAAGCTAGTTCTGTCTTAGGGTGTAGGAGTTCTTTTCCATATCTCATAAAACCTCGTTTGGCATCTTCTGCACCAAATACGATCTTATCTATTTGTGACCAAGCCAATGCCCCTGCACACATAATACAGGGTTCTAGCGTGACGTAAAGTGTACAGCCTTTAAGATATTTGCCGCCTAAATAATCTGAAGCGGCAGTAAGGGCAAGAATTTCTGCGTGAGCGGTTACATCTGTAAGCAGTTCTGTCTGATTATGTGCTTTAGCGATGATATGATTATTTGCCACTACTATCGCACCTACTGGCACTTCTCCTGCTTCAAAGGCAGCTTGTGCTTCCTGCAGGGCTTTTCGCATGAAGTATTCATCAGAGAAGGGTTGAATCATTTCTTTTGGAGATTTAGAGATGTGTAGATATAGAGATTTTTAGATTTAAAATTCAAATGATTCAAGAACTTTGTTCTTGAATCATTTGAATAATCTCTATATATATCAATCTAGTTAACTAACTATCTAGTCATTTCCTGCTGCTGCATCTTGTCTTCTATACTTTTCTACTTTCTTTTTGCTTTTGAAAGGGAAGTATTCGTATGGTTTTTCATCGATATTCTTGACTAGTTTATTCAGTTCACTTAGTGTCTTTTCGACATCTTTGGCAAGTTTATCATCTGTCAATAAATAGCCTATTGTTCCTTCTCCATTATTGAGTTGAGTGACAAGTTTATTTACATCTTGAAGTGCTTTATCTGCTGTAGATAGTGTACCAGTAACTTGTTGCAATGCTCCATCTGCACTAGTTAATGTACCATCTACTTTCGTCAATGTACCATCTACCTTGCTGAGTGTTTTATTCAAATCCATTTTGGATAAATTGCCTGTAAGTGTGGCAGCATTATCTAGAATTTGTGTGATTTTGCCGTTGCTTTGCTCTAGGTTATTGGTCAATGCTTCCATATCTGTAAGGATATTATCGAATTTCCCTGCTGAAGCACCTAATAATACATCCAGTTTACGAGTCAGCATATTTAGGTTTGCCATCGTCTGTTGGAGGTCTCTCATAGTAGTTGCCATTATTGCATCATTGGAGGGATCTGCCATGCGTCCGTTGATTGAGTCCAACATTCCAGGGAAATCATCTTTTATTTGATCTACATAAGTGGATGGATCTACTCCTAATAAGGATTCTACCATTCCTACTTTACGACCTTTAAGAAAATCTCCTTCTTGAGCACAGTTCGCTCCTTCACAGAAACTCTCAAATTCCAAGACTACAATCTGACCACTCATCAATCCACCACTAGCTAATGCTGCCTTAGTATCTTTTGGTATCATCAAATCATCATCTATATCTATTTCTGCAATGACAGTACTTGGATTCTCAGGATTCAAGTATAAATTACTCACTATACCTACTTGATATCCTCTTAGGAATACTGGTGCAGATTTAGTCAATCCAGTGATGTCCTTATATTCTACCTTATAGATTTTAGAACTGGAAAACAGATTTTTTCCCTTGATAAAATTGAAACCCCATACAGATAAACCTATGGCTACTACAGCTAATATTCCAATCTTGACTTCGTTTGACATAATGAAACGGGTTTGTGTTGTTGACTTTTATCTAAAAATTTGTTTAAAATTAGCACTTCGAGCTAAAAACGCCTATTTAAAACAAACTCTAAAGTATATAATATATTCGTAACTGATTGCATCCTCAAATTTAAATAGTATACTATGTGAAACGAATTCAATAACCTGAGCCATTATGCTTGTTCTTTTTCCTTCTAAAAAACACAAAAAATAGTTCCGTAGCTACGGCTATGCAACGATTTTTTGAATTCTTTAGAAGAAAAAATTACTACCCATTCTGGCTCAATTTATTAAATTCGTTTCACTATTCTCCTACTCCTTCAGCTTTTTTAGCTTCTTCTTCTAGTCGTTTCTTCTCCTTCTTTGCTTGTTGTCTAATGTGTTTTTTCCTACTCAGGAAAAATTTATAAAGGTATGTTTTATTCTCATAATTGTTCATGAGCTGATCTACTGCACCCATTGTCACTTCAATATCCTTTGCCACACCATCTTTATCTAGAAAATACTTAATAGAACCATTATCAGACTTCATGTTTCCTTTTAATGTTTCCATTTCATCCAAGATCTCCTTGGCTTCATCCATGCTCTTATTCATAGCTGCCATTTCTTTGTCAGCATCAGCTTGGAGCTTTTCTACACTCTTCATGGTTCTATCTGCATGTTTCATGGGTTTATCCATGTCTAGGTTATCCATCATTTTAGATAATTCATCCAGATCGTCCATCACTATCTTCACTCTATCATCCTCTAGGAGTTTTTCGAGTTTCTCGACATTTTGCATGATGCGTTCATACTTTCTCATCGATTTTTTAGACATGGCATCAGCATCCTTTTCCAAGGTTTCCATCCTTTTAGTAATAGCATCCATATCTGCTAATGATTTCCCTATGAGATGATCACTACCTGGATTGATGACCTTTTCTTTCCAGACATCCATTAGTTTAGATACATCGTCATCCTCTACTCCAAACTCTGTTGCTAAAGGATTTTTACCTAGCATATTTTCTAATCCGCCTGCTGTCCTTACTTTTAAAAATTGTCCATCTTGAGCACAATCTGCTCCCTTACAGGATTTATCATATTCCAAGGAAAGAAAATTCCCATCCATCAAACCTCCAGTACACATCGCTATTACGGCATCTTTAGGAAAGCTATAATCCTTACTAATTTTTAACTCAGCGATGACTAATGCATCTCCTTCGTTAAAACTTATTTTTTTGACTTTCCCTATCTTAAATCCACGATACATCACATCTGCACTAGGCCCTAAACCTGTTACGTTCTCAAACTTTACCTTGTAAGTATTATTATTACTTAAGATTTCATGCTCTTTTATATAATAATACCCAACAACGATAAGTATAAGTAAAATTATACCACTGATGAGATAAACGATATTTTTCTTAGACATGGATTTAGATTCCGTTATTCTTCGTCAAAGCTAGTGAATATGTATGAAATTCCATACTGATATGTCATATTTGAATTAGCAGGGTCGTTAAATGAGTTAGAGCTTGTTTAAAATTAGCTTTTGTAAATAAAAATAGTCAACTTTTTGATTAAACGAGGTATAAAAACGGAGTTACACCATAGCGTCATGAGTATTTTTGAAACGAAGTATAATTAAAAAGAGGCGTTTTTAGCACAAATTATTACATTCAAACATGCTTTACATTAGCTAGGTGATTAGTTGAATTGCGTACTAAATGAAACTAATTCAAGCCTAGTTCCTTCTTTGCCTTATAAAGTTCTATACGCTTGTTTTCCTTCATAGCGATTACAAAACATCCTGTAAAACCACTTTCTCTCAATTTTGTCTTCTCTACCTTAGCCTTTTTGTAATTTGTCCCATAGTCTTTGAGTACATAGCGTTTTACGCCATCACTAGATTTTTCTATGGTCAATCTATCTTTAATCTTTATCCATTTTTCTTCATTAAAATCTAATTCTTCATCAGATGAAGTTACTTGGATACAAAACTGAATATCAGATTTCTTTTTTACAGGCTCAGGTTTTTCAATTTTATTTTCTACTAAAACCTTTTTTGGTTCTTCTTTTATAATTACCCTTCCTGTTCTTCTCGTATCTATAGATGACTTATATTCTACAAAAGCCCTATAAAGTTGATTCGCCATTGCGGTCTGCCCTTCATAAGAAACTAATCTATTTCGATCCATCTGATTAGATAAATACCCTACTTCTACTAAAATACTAGGCATTACTGTTCTACGAAGTACCACAAAACCTGCCTGATGCACTCCCCTAGTCTTGTATCCCTGACTCTTGATTTTGCTATCCACCATCGCAGCAAAGGATAAACTTTGCTCTAAGTAAGCATTTTGATAGGAATTAATCAATATATCATATAAAGGAGAATCTTTATCTACTCCATATTCCTCATACTGGATTTCGTAATCCTCTTCTAGCAGTACTACGTCATTCTCTCTCTTGATCACTTCCATATTTTCTTCTGCCCTATGTAATCCCATTACGTAGGTTTCTGCTCCTTTTACAGAAGATAGTCTAAATGAGTTGCAATGAATAGAAATGAATAAATCTGCCTTATTATCATTCGCTATCTTGGCTCTCTTATTCAGAGGAATGAAGACATCTGTATATCTAGTATAAATCACCTTGACTTCTGGATAGTTTGCTTGGATAAAAGATCCTAGTTTCTGGGCAATAGAAAGTGCGATATTTTTTTCCTGTGTGCCATCTGGAGAGATAGTTCCTTCATCTTTTCCTCCATGTCCAGGATCTATAACTACTGTTTTGAGTGTGTAATTAGACCAATCCATCTGGAATAGATTTTCAGCTTCTTTTGCAGTAGTTATCTGTTTTTGATGCTTATTTTGGAACCTAGATTGTCCAAATTGATGAATTGTGGAAGTAATTTTTGCTTCCCTTGCATCTTTTTCGCTGTAACTTTTACTTTTGCCTTGTAAAGCATAACTGTTAAACAATAAGGCAAGCACAGGCAAAAGTATAATAAGCTGCGTTTGTAGTATAGTACGTTTAATTCGAAATCTCATATTCTAAATATGTAATCAGTTTTGGTTTATCCAATTCAGAGCTTATTTAAAGTTGACTTTTGGAGATAAAACAATCATTTTTAGTCCAAAGTGTTAAATTTAAACATGCTCTAAGTTTATGCTTAATGGTTAAAACCAAGTAAGTGTTTGTTTAATACGTTCATTTAGAAAGATACAAATAATATCAATATCTATTGAGAATTTTAATTTATATATCCTTCATCCTTCTTCTAAGTCATTCTCTTGCCTCTGCACAACGGCGTCCTCCTGCGAAGGAAAAAGCAGTGGCAAAAATTACAAATGATACGATAAGTCCCTTAAAAAAGGATTCGTCAGTTATTATAGATACAATTAATATTCCAACTAACGTCAATTATGCAAAAGATCCGCTAGAATCTGAAATTGACTACTTCGCAGAGGACTCTATGTTGTTCAATGTATTGGAAAATAAGATATATCTATATGGCAATGCTATAGTTAAATACGAATCATTTGAGCTGAAAGCTGCTTTTATCATCTTTGATCAAAAAAATAATATCGTCATAGCAGAAGGAATGCCTGATAGTTTAGGGAATATGGCAGGGAATCCCGACTTCAAGGATGGAGAACAGAAATTCAAGGCTAAGAAGATGACTTATAATTATAAAACTAAAAAAGGACTAATTTCTGAAGTAACCACAACCCAAAATGATTTATATGTCCATTCTGGTACATTGAAATATCAAAAAGGAGGAGAGGAAGGTCATAATCATGCAGAAGATGTGATTTATAGTGAGAATTCTATGTTCACGACTTGTGATCATATAGAATGTCCTCACTTTGGTCTTAGGAGTAAAAAACAAAAGGTCATCGCTAATAAGATGATTGTTACTGGTCCAACTAATCTGGAAATAGCTGGAGTTTCTACACCTATTTGGTTACCATTTGGTTTCTTTCCACTTAATAAAGATAAAAGTTCTGGCTTACTTTTTCCTAAGGATTATGAAAATTCCGAACAATGGGGATTTGGTCTGAAGGATATAGGTTACTACTGGGCGATTAATGACAAAATAGATTTACAAGTCACTGGACAAATATATACCAGAGGAACATGGAGGATAAATACCAAGACAAAATATAAGGTAAAATATAAATATAATGGCTCTCTTGATTTTCAGTATGGCTGGAATTATAATCAGGAAGTGGCTGGAGAAATAGGCAGAAAAATAGATAAAACAACATATATCAATTGGATTTTTAATCAGGATATGGCGGCCAATCCTAATTATTCATTCAATGCCAGTGTGAATTTTTCTATCAACCAAGCGCAACAGGTCAATAACAATGACTATAATAATGTTTTTAATAATAATACTTCTCGCTCCAATATCACTTTTAGAAAACCTTTTAAGAATAATACGATGAACCTCGTGGCTTCGATCAATCATAGCCAAGTAAACTCTACTCGTTCGTTTAATCTAGATTTACCTAATATTAAATTTACTGTCAATCGTTTTACACCATTCAAAAAGAAAATACAAGCAGCAGGTGGAGAAAAATGGTACGAGAAGATAGGTTTTAGATATTCTACCGATGTACTCACTAAAATCAATACCAGAGATACTTTACTTTTCACTCCAGAAGTATTTGATGATATTAGATATGGAATTAAGCATAAAGCTGATATGGATGCTTCATTTAGAGTATTCAAGTATTTCAACCTGAACCCTAGTATCAAGTATTCTGAAAGTTGGTTTATAGAAACATTGGATAAGGATTATCTGACTGAAATATCTTATAATGTAGATACTATTTATGATCCAATCACAGAAGAAATTATTGATATAGATTCTACAGAAGTCGTTACGAATAGTATTGATACGACTTATACCAATGGATTTCAACCTTTGCGACTTTTTGAAGCGAGGCTAAGCTTGAGTACTGAAATATTTTCTACCCTCAGATTCAAAAAAGGAAAAATAGAAGGTATCAGATATACCATGCGACCTAATATCGGTTTTTCCTATACGCCAGATTATACGCAGGATGGCTGGGGCTATGTCAATAGCTATGAGAGAGGTGATGATGATGTGCAATATTCTAGATTCGAGGGAAATGTATTCAATGATAATCCTTCTAGAAATGGATTGAGGATGAATCTGAATTATGGCATCGTTAATATACTTGAAGCTAAATACAAAAGTAAAAAGGATAGTGTAGAACAATCCAAGATCGTCAAATTATTTGATAATCTGAGGGTGAATGGCAGTTATAACTTTGCAGCAGATTCATTAAATTTTAGTGACATTTCCGCTAGTTCTACAACGAGGTTATTTAAAGGGATTAGTACCATCACATTAAGTGGTTCATTCAGTCCTTATGTCCTAAATGAAGAAGGAAGAAAAATCAACACGACCAGATGGAGTACGGATAAGCGATTACTAAGATTCAAATCACTTAGTACCCGCATCACAACAAACATTTCTTGGAATCATATCAAAGAATGGTTTGGTTTGGATAGCAAACAGGATAATGAGCAAGAAGAGAATAAATCCCCTGGTGCTCCAAATAACAACACGAATAATAATAATAATAATGGAAGACAAGGACAAAACACCAATTATGGTAGTCGCTTCATCAATAATGTTTCTCTTTCTCATAGTTTCAATTTAACCACGAATAAGGACGGAACAGAAATTACAACGAATTCCATCAGACTACAAGGGGAAATCAACCTTTCTTCAAAATGGCAGTTCAATGTGAGGAATATCGGATATAATTTTAAGACCAAAAGTATAGTTTATCCAGATATTAGTATTTCTAGAGATTTACATTGCTGGCAAATGGGAATGTCTTGGCAACCACAAAGGGGTACTTATTCTTTTTACCTTAAGGTAAACCCAGGCTCTTTGGACTTTATTAGTGTACCTTGGAATAAGAATCAGTATGATGCGGGCTTTAAATAAGTATAACCGTATGTGGAATCTGAAATAGATTATTTTTAAAAACCATTATTATCATGAAATATATATTAGCCATTACCTGTAGTTTTATTTTATTTGCTTGTACGCCTAGTACGGAATCGACAAGTGGAGATGCTCCTTCAAGCAAAGTAGTTCATATGACACCACAAGAATTTCAAGCAAAAATGGTGGAATTAGGCGATGTTCAATTAGTGGATGTACGTACAGCAGGAGAAGTAGCAGATGGATATCTCGCTGGTTCTAAAAACATGGATATTAAATCCTCTGATTTTGGCACACAGATAAAAGCATTGGATAAAGATAAGCCTGTCATGGTTTATTGTGCAGCAGGTGGACGTAGCAAACGTGCTTGTAATTCTATGAAAGATTGGGGTTTCACTGAAATTTATGAGCTGGACAGTGGATTTGGTAGATGGGAATCTGCTGGACTTCCTGTGGCTAAATAATCTAAGTTGCGGAAAAGGCAATAGGTGTCAGGTTTTAGATTCCAATTTGATTTTCTACAAAAATAATCTGAAATATATTTAGTCTAATATCTAAGGTCTGTATAGAAATAGGATTATCCATTCCAATATAAAATACATCCATTCTCAAAGGTTCGACAACGACACTTTTAAGCGACTTAGCAGCTTCATTTTCTATTTCTGACGTCAATTCCTTAGAAGGTATTTTACATAAAAACACACAGAGGATTAATAAGGGAAAGATAGCCAATATTGATAGTATTTTATTTTTCAAAATCATAATAGGTTATTTAAGTTATTGAAAATTCTAAAAACAATATTTTGACAAAGATAAGGGCAATCTAATTAAGCTAATTTTATTTTACCAATTAATCCTATAAATACCTATATTCGAGTTTTAGAAGCTGAAAAACTAAATATAACAATTTTCAAAAGCAAAATCAAAACAGCTTCTTTACAAAAAACTAACCATTATGACAGATAATAAAGTTATCTTTTCTATGGAGAGAGTCAACAAGATTTTCCCTCCTAGTAAGCAAGTATTAAAAAACATTTGGATCTCCTTTTATTATGGTGCCAAAATAGGTGTATTGGGGCTGAACGGCTCTGGTAAGTCTAGTTTATTGAAGATTATTGCAGGCTTGGATCAAGATTTTCAAGGCAAGGTCACTTTTGATAAAGAGTATAAAATAGGTTATTTAGCTCAAGAACCAGTACTCGACGAAAACAAGACAGTCAAAGAAATCGTACAAGAAGGTGTTCAGCACATCGTAGATGTGGCGAAAGAATATGAAGACGTTTGTAATAAAATGGGCGAACCTATCAGTGATGATGAGATGAATAAACTCATTGATCGTCAAGGTACACTATTGGATCAAATGGATGCGTTGGATGCTTGGGACTTGGATCATACACTGGAAATGGCGATGGAATCTTTACGTTGTCCACCAGATGATGCTTCAGTAAAAGTACTTTCTGGAGGAGAAAGAAGACGGGTAGCATTGTGTAGATTGTTATTATCTAAACCAGATATTCTTTTACTTGATGAACCTACCAATCACTTGGATGCAGAATCTGTGCATTGGTTAGAGCAATTTTTGAAATCTTTTCCTGGTACAGTAATCGCTGTGACGCACGATAGGTATTTCTTAGATAATGTGGCTGGTTGGATTTTAGAATTGGATAGAGGCGAAGGTATTCCTTGGGAAGGGAATTATAGTTCTTGGTTGGAACAAAAGTCGAATCGTCTAGCTAATGAAGAAAAGCAAGAAAGTAAGCGTCAGAAGATATTGAAGCGAGAATTGGAATGGTCTAGAATGTCGCAAAAAGGAAGACAAGCCAAAGGTAAGGCTCGTCTAAATGCTTATGCACAACTCAGCGGACAAGAAATCAAAGAAAGAGAAGCTAAATTGGAATTATTCATTCCTTCTGGTCCTCGATTGGGAGATAAAGTCATTGATATAGAGAATCTGACTAAATCTTATGATAATAGAGTCCTCATTGACAATCTGAATCTATCCATTCCTAAAAATGCCATCGTAGGTATTATAGGTCCCAATGGTGTGGGTAAATCTA
Source organism: Maribacter sp. (assembly GCA_051275765.1). Classification (GTDB taxonomy): domain Bacteria; phylum Bacteroidota; class Bacteroidia; order Chitinophagales; family Saprospiraceae; genus JAHDCE01. Next base: position 11,692 of record JBNMOV010000083.1, read on the forward strand.
CCCTATTCAGAATGATCATGGGCGAAGAGCAACCAGATAGCGGAAAAGTCGATTTAGGTAGTACCGTCAAACTAGCCTATGTAGATCAAACGCACAAGGATTTAATACCAGAAAAGACAGTCTATGAAGTCATCAGCAAGGGTAGTGATTTTATAGAAGTGGGTGGTAAGGAAATCAATGCTAGAGCTTATCTGAGCAAATTTAATTTTGCAGGAGGAGATCAGCAGAAAAAAGTAGGCGTACTCTCTGGTGGAGAAAGAAACAGACTACACCTTGCTATTACATTGAAAGAAGGTGGAAATGTAGTTTTACTGGATGAGCCTACCAATGATATTGATGTGAATACACTTCGTGCATTGGAAGAAGCTATTGAAAATTTCTCTGGTTGCGTCTTAGTGATTTCTCACGATAGATGGTTCATAGATAGACTCGCTACACACATTCTTTCTTATGAAGATAATGGTGAACTCCATTTCTTTGAAGGAAATTTCAGTGCTTTTGAAGCAGAGAAAAAGAAGCGTCTAGGAGATCTTGCACCTAAGCGACCTAGGTTCAAAACTTTGTTATAGGAATTGTTATTGAGTTATTGAGGACTACGCAACCTTAATAGCCATATTACAAAAAGCGAGTGCTTTAATTTTATTTAAGCTAAAAAATTGAATAAATAATAAATAACTCAATAATCTAATAACTAATTTTTACGTGAGTTCACTACCTTTGCCGAAAACTAGGTAATTTGAAGTATAGACTAAAGGATTTCATTAATCTAAAATCAGCCATAGCAGGGGCGATTGTTATGGGAAGCATGGTATTTTGTGTCAATTATAGCTTTGGCTGGTCGATGGCAGGAACAGCAGCATTAAAACAGGCCTCTTATACCTTTTTACTAGGAGGAATCTTTGTGAGAATAAGTGAGGTACTTTCTGTAAAAACGAAAAATAAATGGCTGGGTATCCTACTAGGTACATTAGTTTCTAGTTGTATTACCATTAGTGCGGTATATGGAATGCATGTAATGAAAGGCACTCCCCTCCCGTATGAAAGTACACTTCCTACTGTATTTTTAGCTCCTCCCGGATTCATCTTTTTAGCATGGATCTATAGGACGAAAATGGATAAGGAGAAAGGAGAAAAAGGAACGTTTTCTAAGGTTTGATTAAACCTTTCAGCTTAATTTTATGTATATTTGTTTCAAGTAAGTTATTTTCAGATTGAATTAGATACCTTTTACAGCTATTATTGAATTGATTCTGAGATTAGTAAACATATTTTTTCATTAGAATTTTATCATTAATAATGGCAGACAGTTTCAATAAAAAAGAACGAGAAAAGAAAAGACGTAAACGCAAAAAAGATAAAGCGGAACGTAGAGAACAGCGTAAAGAATCTGGTAGTGATCAAATCGAATTCATGTATATGGATGAAGATGGTAACCTTACTGCCACTAAACCAGATCCAACCAAGAAGAAAAAGGAAATTTCCGCAGACGATATTGAATTAGGCGTTCCTAAGAGGGAAAAGTCTGATGAGTCAGCGTTTCTTCGTGCTGGAATTGTTAAGTTCTTCAATGCAGAAAAAGGTTATGGTTTCATAACAGATAAGGATACAAAGGATAGTTTCTTTGTTCACTCCAATAATCTGATTGATGAAATACGTGATAACGACAAAGTTACATTTGAAGTAGGTAAAGGACCTAAGGGACCTATCGCTACAGATGTAAAATTGGCATAATATTTACGATATTTTAATTTTTGGAATAGCTCAATAGTCGATTAGACTGTTGAGCTATTTTTTGGAGTACTTCTAATACTAATCTATGTTTATAATACAGATTCTAAACATGGATTGATATAAATTTCTAAACAATTATCCCGACTCTGCATTATACTATTATGAAAAGAATTCTCATCATAGGAGGTAGCAGAGGAATAGGTAAACAGATTTTGGAAACACAATCTAAACTACACCATTGCATCAATATAAGTCGAAGTAAACCAGAAGGAATTACTTCTTCATTCGAACATCATTCCATAGATGTAACTGTGGATGACATTCCTAAATTCGAGCAGCTAGACGCATTAATTTACTGCCCTGGAACCATCAAACTTAAGCCTATTTCTTCCTTAAAAGAAGAAGACTTTTTACATGATTTTAATGTCAATGTATTAGGTGCTGTAAAATGTATCAAAGCCAATTTGAGAGCATTAAAAAAATCAGCAAATGGTTCTATTTTGATGTTTAGTTCAGTAGCTGCTATCAAAGGAATGTCGTTTCATAGCTCGATTGCTACTTCAAAGGCAGGGATAGAAGGACTTAGTCGTTCTCTTGCAGCAGAATTGGCTCCTAAAATCAGAGTGAATTGTATCGCTCCTGGTA
>JBNMOV010000084.1:0-13957 GCA_051275765.1 Maribacter sp.
AAGGTTTCAGCTATTTCTTCAATAAAGGAATCTGCTACTAATTTCGATTTATCTGCTGTTTTTAGAAAATGCCATTTAATTCCATGAATATCTGTTATTTTATTTGCCCATTTTACGCTTTCTGCATCTTCTGGACTTCCAATAATGAAATTTCGTTTTGAGGCTTCTTTAGATACCATATACTGATTCATAATACTGTCTTTGACACAAACGAAATCTTGACAGTATATAAATTGAGTTACGAATAAAATCGCAACTATACCTAGCGGTATTCGCTTTACAGACCAACGTTAGTAGCAATTGCTTGATTTTCAAGCTCCGCCATGTGAGGTGTTTGTTCACCTCACATCTTTTTTTACGACATTTGTCAAAGAACCTGAATTTTTAACAATCCGAAAACCAATTAATTCTCAGTATATAAGCATTATATTTTTCATGTAGAATTTGTCTTATGGTAAAGAATAGGAATATAAATACCTCCTTACATCTTCAAAAATACTAAAATAAAACATATTCAAGAGAATAATCTAATTAACGCTGCAATGTAGGCAAAGCCTACGCTGAACGGGAGAATCATTAATTAACAATCATAAAGAGTATCTGAGCAATGACAATTTTAGAAATTAAAGCAATCGGAAATATCATCACATAACCAAATACTGGAATTATATTTCCAGTTCTTGACGTCGCAAAATCCAAAATAGCAGGCTGATTGGCTACCATACCGATAAGGAATGAAAAAGGTTTATTAAGGAATTTATATCCTACTAAAATTAAAACGATAGCAGTCAATAAACTAATGATAGCAGATGCTGCAAAAATCCATAAGGCGTCCATAGATAAACTATCTACAAATGCGTGTCCTGAGCGAACACCAATCGTAGCTAGGAATAATATTAATCCTATTTGTTGCAAAGTAACATTAGCAGAATAGGGTAGTGACCAAACGATTGGACCTGTTCTCCTTAAGGCACCAAGAATCAAGGCTACAACTAATGGTCCTCCAGCATATCCTAATTTGAAGCTAAACGTTGGACTTATAGAGAACTCTATACTTCCAAGAAATAAACCAAGACCTATCCCTAGCCCAAATGAAAATAAATTCACTGTACTAGACTCTCTGTACGAATCCCCAAATAATTTGGAGAGCTCCTCCAAATCTTCTCTTCTAGCAATGAATCTGATTCTATCTCCTTGTTCGAGTACAGTGTTTCCTTTAGCTAACATTTCTACATCTCCTCTACGAATTCGAGTGATTACAGCATTAAATTTTTCATCGATACGTAATTCTGATAGCTTCCTTCCTACTACCTTTGTATTGGATACGAAAATTCTTCTTACATCGAATTCTTTTCTATCGTATTCTAGCGAAGAATCAATCCTTTTTCCTAGTACCTTAATAGCGTCTTCTAGGTCATCTTTGCTACCTACAAGCATCACGATATCACCCATTTGAAAAAGAGTATCCCAATTAACTAAACTAGATTTATTATCATGATAAATGCGTCCGAAAGTTATTTCCCAATCATATTTTCTAAATAAATCCCTTAAAGAGACATTGCATAATTCCTTATTGTTAATTTCGATATTGGCACTACTAAGACTTTCCTCTAATGGAAATTCTTTTTTCAATGATTCTTTTTCTTTGTCATAATCAATACGAAGGACTTTCTCCATGATAATAATGGCAGCAATACTTCCTAATACACCCATAGGATATGAGAAGGTATAACCCACGACGGCATCTTCCATCATAGATTTTGTATCGACATCAGATAATGTACCGATATAGTCAATAACACCAGCTAATGCAGGAGTATTCGTTGTACTACCAGCATATGCACCAGCAATAGTAGCCGCTGAAAATCCAAATAATAACCATAATACAACAGAGACCGCTCCAGAGAATATGAGCATAGAAATAATGAACCCAAAATCCTTAAAACCATTTTTCCTATATGCTTTAAAGAAAGCAGGGCCAGAACTCAATCCAATAGAATAGACGAATAATGATAAGCCTAATAGAAAGACGATTTCGGGTATTTGAAGGCTAGGATCTAATGCACCAAATGCCAATCCAGTAAATAGGACTGCAGCCACTCCTAAGGTACTTCCTTTGATTTTTATACTGCCAATGAGATAACCTAAAGAGGCTACTACAAATAGAAGAAGTAAGGGGAACTCACTTAAGTATTGAATCATGCTTATATTTTCAGTTATTTACTCAAATCCTAGACCAAAAGTAAATTGAATGAATGTCTTAAACTCTTTTTAGCTGAGTTAGTTTCATGAATTAAGGATTTAATAATATTGAGTTAATAGGGCAGGAGGTGTTTTGTTTTTGAAAGAGTGAAAATATTAGGTTTTTGTAAATTGCCAAGAGCAACGTTAATCGTAGCATTTTGCTACGATTTTGTCTTGTGTAGTCTGTGACTACCAGGGCAGCGGGTGTTTTTTGAATTATTTACAAATGCTAAGATCAGTCATCTGTTTTTTATAAATCTGAACTGTTTTTATACTATTCATTAGGAAACTGAACAATTTCTGGCGGATCAAATGATTTGATTTCCATCGTTTCTAAAACCCTAAATTCATTTGAATAATATTCAATTAATTCATCGTTATATATTTTTGCACAGAGATTATTGTTTTTTAAAAGTATTATTGTGTCATCTATGGTATTCCAAGTACCATGAATAGTTTCGAGATAACTTAGTTTAAATGTTGAATCTACATAAACTTCAAGATGTGCATCCATGATACTAGCTGGAAAATATCCAGCTAGTATAGAGCTTCTTTGTGCTGCTGAATTACAAGATAATATAAGGATTAAAAAGAAAATGAAGTTGATTTTATTCATATTTTTAATTTAACTAAAAACCTTTTCTAAGCAGATTGATTTGTAGTTTTTTCTTTCTGATGAAAGAATGCTGGTTTTCTAATATACGCAGCAAAAATTGTGCACATAACAATAAGAATTACAACTTCAAAGGGCTTCCCTTTGTACATATGTATAAAAACTATACAGGTCATATAGGAAGCTAATAGAGTTGTTCCAATAATGATGGTCTTATTATATAAAAATAGAGCTGTCGCCATTAATAGAATAATACCAACGATAATTATTACTGTATGATTAGTAACAATTTTATCCATTTGATTGGACTGAAATATTTTGCTTAAAGCGTTTGGAATAAAAAATATAGATATAATTACGGAAGGTAACCAAATCAATATTGTCTTAAATATGTTTTCAATTTTCATATTATTTTCAATTTTATCTAATCAAAATCCCACCTCCAAAACCATTCTAACCACCACCTTCGTCCCCAAAATCTTACCATCCCTTCCTAAAATATCCTTAATTTTAAAAGGAGTATAATTCATACCATCTTTCAAGGCATGTAAACGTTCTTTAGTTACAGACATGGCTACAGATTGATGACCTGGTTTTCTGGATTGACGGAATTCGTCAGCTTTTTTTCTACCTACTCCGTTATCTATGATTCTGCATTCTAGTAGTTTTTCATGGACTTGAAATTCGACCGTTATTTTACCATCACTTTCTAAATGTGAAATACCATGAATAATACTATTTTCTACAAAAGGCTGTAGTAACATTGGTGGAAGTTCTACTTCTTCTGAATCCATATTATTAGGCGGAATAATTTCATAATCAAAACCTACACGCTGACAGAATTGTTCCATTTTTAAATACTGATCTAAGGTGTCGATTTCTTCTTGTAACGTAATTCTTTGCTTTCTGGAATTAGATAAAATACTTCGCATTAATGTAGCAAAATTTCCTATTTGTGTTCTTGCAGTAGAATAATCTTTTGTAGCAACTAATGCTTGAATACTATTCAGTGCATTAAAAATAAAATGTGGATTCATTTGTAATTGCAAAGCTTTTTGTTCCAGTTGCAATACATGGTTTTCCATTTCTAGAATTCCCCTTTTTCTTTTTTCTCGCTTTTTAATATTGCGTTGCCAATTCCATAAAATAAATACAATCATTAATAATAAAATACTTCCCATTAATAATTGAAACCATAATAATTGCCAAAGAGGTTTTTTGATTTCAAAGGAAGAATAAATGGAATCACTAAATAAATCCTTACCAGAAATAGCTTGTACTTCGAAGGTGTAAAAACCTGGAGGTAAATTAGAATAATCTACAGATTCTTTTTTGGAAAATGGCGACCAATCATCCTCTGCATCAGCTAGTTTCCAACGATATTTTACATCATCTGGATTAGATATATTAATTGCCTTGAATTCAAAGTTGATACTATTTTTATGATAGGGAAGTTGCAGTCCTTCATGGATGCCACCTTGTGGATTGGCGAAAGCTGCAAAAGCAGTTTCTCGCAAAGGCTGATAAAATAGCGATACTTCCTTGAAATGTATCAATGGCGGAGAAATCTTGACTTGTTTTTTGGAAGGAATATGCTGCGTAAGCCCGTTCATCGTTCCAAACCAAAGATTACCATCATCATCACAGATAGCAGAGTTTTGGCAAGTTTCTATACCTAAAAATCCTTTGTTTTTTCCAAAAAACTGCACTTGCGTTACTACACCAGATTCATTGATAGATAGCTTATCCACGCCTTGTTCATTTCCTGCCCAGAGATTACCATCGTTATCAAAAATAAGTAGATAAATATTGTAAGAATATAATTCCTCTCTAAGTTGAATAGGTTTGAATTGGATAGAATCCTTGGCAAGTTCTGCTTTTAAAATACCATCTCCTGCCGTACCTAGCCACAAATTTCCTAGGCTATCAAAAGCAAAAGAACGCACAGAAATATCATAAGTCAATCCTTCTTTTTTACCAAAAACTCGTTTGATCATGCCATCTTGAAAATAGCCAATATGACCAGATCTCGTCGCAAACCAAATGTTATCATCAGGACCTAATTTGATACTCGTAATGCGATTGCTTCGCAATCCTTGTTTTCTAGTAAAACTAATAATAGAGTAACCCAAAGTATCTAAATCTCGAATGCGAAAAATGCCATTATAATTCGTCGCTACCCAAATATCGCCAGACTTATCCTCTGCCAATGACATGACTTCCTTTCCTAGCAAACCATCTTCTACATCAATGGTATCCACGCCAGAAGTATCCATGACGAGTAACCCTTTTCCTATTGTTCCTGCCCAAATTTTTCCTTTGGAATCTTCTAGTATAGCTTTACATTTTACATCGATAAAACCACTGTCTATTTCGGATTCTTGAAAGTTTAATTCATCATAATAGGCAAGTCCATTGGTACTGGCTGAAAACCATTTTTTGCCATCTTTTGCTTGGTGTATAGCATAAATTCTATCGCCATGAACACCTTCAGATTCATCATAATGCACGAAAAACTGACCTAAATATTTTACGATACCACCACCAGATGTAGCCATCCAAATATTTCCCCAATCATCTTGCAGAATAGAAATAATATTGTTGTTGGGAAGTCCTTCTTTAGAGGTTATACTCGTCCAAGTAGAATCTTGTTGACTATATAAATAAACGCCTTTTTCCTCTCTGCCCATCCATATATTACCCTCGTTATCTTGATGGATGCACCAAATTTCGTCTATAAGAGGCGTATCCTCTTTTTCGACTATTTTTAAAGTTTCTTCATCAACATACGTGATGCCTTTTTCATGTACAGCTATCCAAATTAGTCCTTCTTTATCTCGCTCGAAATCGAGTGCTTCATTTCCTCCTAGACCATTTTTTTTATCAAAACGAGTGAGTTTGCCATCATAAGAATAATGCCATGCACCTACTGTTGTTCCAATCCAAGTACCATTTTTTCCTGCAAAAAAACGATGCACAATATTGCGATCCAAAATGCGATGAAGTGGTCGCTGATACACAGAATCCAAGGAATAAGAATATTCCATCACACCATCTCTAGAACCCATCCAAAGCGTGGAATCATTGACTTGAAAAATAGATTCTATCTTTACGAGTGGCTCATCTCCCCATTTTACTTCATGGAATTCCTGACCATCATATCTACATAATCCCCGTTTTGTACCAATCCAAAGTTGCTGTTGATTATCTTCATAAATGGAGTTGATCGTATTGGAAGGCAAACCGTTTTTAGTAGAGAAATGCTCAAATTCCTTACCATCAAAACGACTGATGCCACCACCTTGCGTTCCTAGCCAAAGATAACCCTTGCTATCTTGTTCCATGGCATAGACCTGCGACTGTGCCAATCCTTCAGAAACAGAATATTGTATGAAATTATATTGCTGCCCATAGAGTAGGGGAGTAATAAAAAGAAGTAGGAATATGAGAACTTTTTCTGTCATTAGAGTTTGTTTGGAGTTTGATGTTTAGAATAAAAATTGGCATTTTTAAATGAATTATTAAATTTCTAACAAACTCTTAGTAAATGTATGAATTTTGTGTGAAAAAAAGACCTTCGGGATTTTACTCCCAAAGGTTTCATAACTGAAAATGAAAAAGGGTCAATTTTGCAATGCGTCTAATCGTTGTTCAATATTCTCTGGAAATCTCATGGGATTATACAGTGATGGATTTTCTAACATTAATGCTAAGGTTTGGTATTCTCTAGTATTCAAATCATGGATATCTTTATTGAAATAGAATTCACTTGCTTTTTTGATACCTAGACTTCCATATAAGAAATCAGCTTCTTTAGCTACAAAATTTAAACATTGTTCTTGCGAGAAATATTTTTCTAATTTCCATGCTAATGAGTATTGATTAGCTAATAATCTGTTTTTTACTGGCAAATAAGTAAGATTGCTATAATAAGCTGCTAATATGCAAGGACAATCAGTATCGTAATTTCCTAATAATCTATCTAAGAATAATTGATTGGCACTTTTGGTTTTATATAAGCTATAAAACACTTGATGAAATTCTTTAGGAATTTTTTCTGCACTATTTATTTCTTCAATTATTCCTACAGTTTCTTCCGTATTGAAAATACTATTCAACTCACTTTTTAAAAATAAAATAAATAAAAAAGGACTCATTGAAATAATGAAAAATATTATTACTATTATTTTAATTATTTTCTTTTTCATAATAATTAAAATTCTAAATATTCGCCGTCTTCATATTCTTCCAAAATAATCCCTGTACTATCAATTTCATACCTAACAGCAGAAGCATCTGTTTGCCAATTTTCGAAATCATTAAAATCTACATTTTCTTCGTAGAATGTACTGATAAAGCTAGATTCATCTATTTGAATAGAAGTTGTGCCAGTCATTTCGTCTTCAAAAATATCTCGTTCTTCTAGGAGTACATTATCAATTAATTGGCAGGTTTTATTTTCAATGGTAGTTAAATTTACTGTCGTAAAACCTTCTCTATCATGTCTGTAAATAAAACTACTAAAATTCGCTGTTTTTTCGAGTAAATAGAATTTTTGATAATCTGCAGATTCTTCAAAAATATTCCTAGCAATTGTTTTATCTAGTGGCTTCATAGGAGGCTTTATATTCAGATATTTATGCATTCTGACAGGCTCAGAAATAGTCGTAGATATTTTGTAATTTGAAATTAATTTATTCAAATTACAAGCAGGAACTGGTACTGAATCCTTTATTTTTTCTGGAGGTTCTTCTTCAGTATTAAAATGAATTAATGTAGTTTTTTTATGATTTGTTTCAATAATATTTCTTGTATTTCTATTAGTAATAAAAATACTTGTAAATAATGCAATGGAAATTAAAGGAATTGAAATAATGAATAACTTTTGCATGATGGGTAATTGATATGGCTTTGAATAAATTATTTATTGGAAATTGTTTTCGTCATATCCATATAAAAGCTGATGTCTTCATAATATTGAGCTGATCTCATTTCAGAACAATGTAATGCTGTTTCATTATCCTCTGAGAATCCATTTAAATATTGGTTCTTTTTATGCACACCAAATAAAACGACTACAAAAACGATGGCGAATCCTAAAAATATAATTGACTTTTTCATACTGTGATGATTAGATTTGAACACAAGGTATGACGATATGGAAGTGTTTTTCTTGCTCTTCTATTGACTGTAGCAACTGAGATAGGATTCGTTGCTGTTTTTCGAGAATTTGTTTTTTTGTGAAATTATATTGAAAGGATACCAATAAAAAAACACCCTTCATGCCAAGCATGAAGGGTGTTTTAACAAAGAATCTAAAAATCTTAGAATCTTAATATCTTGACTAACTACTAAGCTAAAGTCATTTTATTGAATACTTTCATTACGTCACGTACGTGATCAGCAGATTCGTCTAGTAATGCTTTCTCTTCCTTATTCAATTGAAGCTCTAATATCTCTCCGATACCGTTGCTATTCAATTTCACAGGAACACCGATGAACATGTCATGTAAACCATATTCTCCATCTACATATGCACATACAGGGAAAATTCTGTTTTCGTCTCTTACGATAGTTTCTACCATTTGAGCAGCAGCAGCACCTGGTGCATACCATGCAGAAGTACCCATTAGCTGAACGAGTTCTCCTCCACCTTTCTTAGTACGATTAACGATAGCTTCTAACGTATCTTCATCGATCATCTCAGTTACTGGAATACCAGAAACGGTAGTATAACGAGGAAGAGGAACCATTGTATCTCCATGACCACCCATTAGGATAGCTTGGATATCCTTAGGAGAAACATTCAATGCTTCTGCTAAAAATGCACGGTAACGAGCTGTATCTAAGATACCAGCCATACCAAATACACGGTTAGATGCCAAACCTGATGCCTTATAAGCAGCAAATGTCATAACGTCCAATGGATTGGAAACGACAATGATGATTGGGTTTGGAGAATACTTAAGGATAGACTCAGTTACAGAAGTAACGATTTTTGCATTGGTAGAAATCAAATCGTCACGGCTCATGCCTGGCTTACGAGGAATACCCGCAGTGATGACTACAATGTCAGAATTAGCAGTATCTGCGTAGTTGTCAGTACCTACGGTTTTTGTGCTATAATAATCGATAGGAGCTTGTTCCCAAGTATCCAAGGCTTTTCCTTTAGCGAAATCGCCCTTGATATCTAATAAAACAATTTCCTTTACTACATCTTTGTGTGCTAGAACATTGGCACAAGTGGCTCCTACGTTTCCAGCTCCAACTACGGTTACTTTACTCATTGATGGATAATTATATATTAAAAACTTAAAATTTATGTTATTACAATCCAGTTTTCTAACTTTCGTTTTTATCAACTATTTTGCTTTGACGGTGCAAAGGTAAGGAAATATCACTAAACAGTTTCTTGTTTCCAGTTAACAGTGACCAGTTAACAGTAAACAATTAGTAATTTATGGTAAAATAATGCTGTAAATGAGGAATTATGAGTAGAGGATGCTTTTTTAATAGTTGATAAACAACACTTTTTATATGAAGATACTAAATTTTAAAGGCACTAAAAAGTAAGTAACTGTTTACTACTAACGGGTCACGGATAACTGTACGCTGAAAAGAAATACACATTTACTTGTCGAAACGGAAACAAAGTATTACCTTTGCGTTCTAATTTTAAGAATCAGTTATAAAGAGTATAGCGATGAAAGAAGGAATACATCCAGAGAATTATAGAAACGTTGTTTTTAAGGACCTTTCTAATGACGAAACATTCATTACACGTTCATGTGCTCCTACAAAGGACACAATTGAGTTGGAAGGAACAGAGTACCCACTTATCAAATTGGAAATCTCAAGTTCTAGCCACCCATTCTTCACAGGTAAGATGAAGTTCGTAGATACAGCAGGTCGTATCGATAAATTCAATAAGAAATTTTCGAAATTCTCCAAGTTTACTAAGGAGAAAGCAGACGGAGAAGAATAATCCTAGAATATTCGGTTATTTATTAGGATTACTAGATAAATATGAAGTCCTGAATCGTAATGATTCAGGACTTTGTTATTTTTGTGTATATAGGGAAGAATTGATGTGAAATCGCCTCTTCTTTAAAGAAAACCAACTTAACCTAACACCTAATTATTATATCCATGTTTCAATCTGAGCATGAAACCAAGTCTGAGCAGCCAATGACGAATGCCAATATCATACTTTTTGATGATGAAAAAAGGGATTCTCTACTTCCATTGGTGTATACTCGCCCTGTCTGTGAATTGAGGATAGGTATTCTGACTATTCGTGAAAAATGGGAACGTTACCTTAAAGGGAAAGCTTCCTACATTACACAAGATTACCTTGCTGGAAAATATCCTATTCGGGTAAGTGAGGATAATATCGTGATCAACGGAGCAGTATCTCCATCACATATGCTGTATCGACTCGTTAGCGAGCTGGACTTTAATGAGGCATTGCTGAAAGGGGATGATTTGATCGCTGCAAGACTAGATGCAGAACAATTCCAACGCTTGATGAACGATGAAGAAGTCGAAAGCCTAAAGGGTTTTGACTTGGAGGATACGCCATTCATTAGGATAGAGAAGCCCTACGATATTTTTAGTTATAATGAACAAGCTCTGCAAGAGGATTTCGATTTGATTACTAGGAATAGAGCATCTCAGCCTATTTCTAGTACGAATACCATTATTGGTAATCCAGATCATATTTTCCTAGAAAAAGGAGCGAAGGTAAAATGTGCCATTCTAAATGCCAGTAAAGGTCCTATTTATATAGGAACTAATGCAGAAATCATGGAAGGTTCGATGGTGCGTGGCGGATTGGCGATGTGCGAAGGATCCGTATTGAAAATGGGTGCTAAAATATATGGAGCAACAACTTTGGGACCATATTGTAAAGTGGGAGGAGAAGTGAGTAATGTAGTTTTTACAGGCTATTCCAATAAAGGACATGATGGTTATTTAGGAAATGCAGTGATAGGGGAATGGTGTAATATAGGAGCAGATTCTAATAATTCTAACTTAAAGAATAATTACGCACAAGTAAAATTATGGGATTATCCGTCCAAAAAATTCAAGCGTACAGGCTTGCAGTTTTGTGGATTAATTATGGGTGATCATTCCAAATGTGGTATCAATACCATGTTTAATACAGGAACAGTGATAGGTGTGAGTGCCAATATTTATGGGGCAGGTTTTCCTAGAAATTTTGTTCCTTCATTCGCTTGGGGAAGTACATCTGGCTACATGACTTTTTTGCTACCAAAAGTATATGAGACAGCTAAAACCATGATGAATCGTAGAGGTATAGAATTCACAGAACAAGATCAGAAGATATTGGAATATGTGATGGAGATTTCTAAGGAATATAGAGCTTGGGAAAGGAGTTAAGACATGAAGCAGCCCTTATGGAAAAAATATCTGAGCTATTTTAAGGAACTACATATAGAATCGCTATCCAGTGATTTTAGTGAAGAACTACATATTTATCTATCCAAAGGAAGATACCAATTATTTACGAAGAGTGCCCTTCATTCATTTGATGATTTATATGTCAATTTTGATGAGGCTTTCAAGGAATTATCGATAGGAGAGAAAGATATTCAAGATGTTTTGGTATTGGGTTTAGGTTTAGGGAGTATTCCATTTATGTTGGAAAATAAATATGCTTTACAAGCGAATTATACAGCAGTAGAAATAGATGAGACCATCATTTATCTCGCAGGAAAATACTCACTACACGATTTTAAATCTCCTATAAACTATATCTGTACAGATGCAGAGGTATTCCTCTCTGTGAATGACGAAAAGTACGATTTGATTTGTATGGATGTCTTTGATGATGATGTTATTCCCCCACAATTTGAAACGATAGAATACCTCGAAAACCTACAGTCTCACCTTAATCCCAATGGCATTTTATTATATAATCGCCTTTCTTTATTTGATTCAGATATAGAAAAGACGAGCCATTATTATGAAAATATTTTCAAGAAAGTATTTCCTAATGCAAAGTATTTTGATGTAGAAGGAAATTGGGTTTTGTTAGGACAATGGTCTCACGATTTATCACTCTAAAATAATTTCTACTCGTCTATTTTTAGTTCTTCCCTTTTCTGTTTCATTGCTGGAAATAGGATCTTTTTCTCCCATTCCTTGAGTCATATATTGAATATCAGGTAAATTTACTTTTTGCATCAAATATTGAGCGATCGTAGCTGCTCGTTTATTAGAGAGGCTTAAATTATATTCTGATTTACCTACATTATCTGTATGACCAATAATCGTTATCTTTTTTGGTAATACATCTTTTATATCATTGCATAGAGAATCTAAAATAGGAAAAGCTTCTTTTTGAATATTACTTTTATTGGTATCAAATAAGAACTTGCCTTGCAATACAATTGATTTTTGAGCAGCCTTTTCCTGAATTTTTTCTAGCTTGGAAATGGTTTTAGTTGTGTTATATTTTTCTGTATAATTAGCCTTTAGAACAATGCCACATTTATCTGGATAAGCCTGATAATACCAGACTTTTATAGGGTATATTCCTTTTTTTAATAATAAAGTATCTGTCTTTTCCCGCATTCCATGTTCTCCATCATTATTAATGACGAGTTCATCCGCAATCCATAATATAGAGCCATCATCAGAACTGAGAGAAAGGGCATAACAACCATCTTGATGTATCGTCATACTAGATTTTAAAATCATGCAGACCAGATTTTTCTTATTGATTCCCGGAAGTAAATCCCTATCATCTTGTTCAGGAATATTGAGCTCATCCCATTCTACATTTCCAATAGATGTATAGCCATCGACTTTTTTCTTATCGTATCCTTTTTTGGCATCTATATAAGCCATCTCATACACTTCTCCTTTGAAACTATCGAAAGAAGGATCTGTTTGTCCAAAGACATTTTGGAGATAAAAAGAACATAGAATAAATGTAATAATTGATAAGCTGTGCTTCATTGTGTTTTTATTAAGAAACGCAAATTTACGATTTGGTTACATCCGTTTTAAGAGCAAAGATGAATTAATTCATATTTATGAATGATCTGGATCATCTGTAGCAAGATGGGCATACTATAACTTTGTCCACTATAACAACGATTACTTTGGCTCATGGATGAATTTAGTGGAGGTAAAGTTTTGTGCAAAATTCTACCTCCACTAATTGTCTCATAAATAACGAATTACGTTTAGTGCAGAAATATATTTTTTATAAAAATCACTTCTTCACTAAATTCATCCATGAGTCATTACTTTTTCTTTGGCGACGATCTTGTTTTATGTCGTTTCTTTTTTGGTTAGTTTGTTGATATTCGGAATGTAGGTTTGCTTAAAATTAGCTTGAATGAATAAATTAATTTTATTATTAATGACAGGATTGTGGTCGGGATTAATTTTAGGTCTTTCATTTAGGGACGAGAAACAAATAAACGCTACATTCTAACTTGCCTTTTTGTTTGCTAACTTCGTTGAAAATAGTCGCCATAGCTACGGCTATGTCTGCGTTTTTCGCCTTATTAGCAAGCAAAAATTCTGCGTTATAAGTTCTATCGTTTATTTATTTCTCATCCCTTATTGAAGCACCTTTAAAATTTCAGGCACCAGGAATTACAAATAGGTAGATTAGTTTTTGGTACATTAAATAAAATAGAAATCGGATTTTCTATTATTTTACTGATATGCTCTATTTCTATATTCAAAAAAATGGATCAAATATTAATTCTTGGATTAATTACCATTATATTATTTATCGTATTTGTCCAATCTGTATTTCTTCTTCCCGCTTTAAATGAACGAGTAAGCATTATTCTTTCTGGACAGGAAGCAGTAGCATCTAAACACCATATTATTTTTATCGTTATGGAGATAGTGAAATAGATAGGTTGCTCAAAATTTAAAATGAAAAGTTCCCCGTGTTTTTGAACAATGTGGTTTCGCTCTTTTCAACTATCTTTTCAAAGATATAAAATCATAAGCAATTGTACAAACGTAAAAGATCGAAGCCCAAAGTTCCGCCTTTCCGCGTTTAGTGGATGAACGAATGATTTTCGATGCAATCGAAATGAATGTCTA
>JBNMOV010000085.1:0-13777 GCA_051275765.1 Maribacter sp.
ATCAGTGAAGATGTGGATATGGGACAAGAACTGAATATTACTTGTTTTGATATATCAGGCAAATTATTGATACAGAAGGTAGTGAATAATAATGGACTAATTGAAATGACGATAGAGAATCTTCCTAAAGGAATAATCTTAGTGAGAATACAAGGAGATAAAAACGTAATTACCAAAAAAATTATTCGACAATAGACTCTATTTTACTTCTTTGACAATTTTTGCATTTCTTTTCATTGAAATTTATGAAGGATGTTTTTTGCAAAAATTGTCAAAGAATTCTTATTTTTAGAAGATATGGAATAAATCCTACCCTATTGTAAAGCAATTTCTTAGTCTATTCTAAATAGCAGGAAAAATACGATAAGCATTTTTTGTCACTAGAAATAATATTTTAGCCGACAAAAATGCGGAAAGTTGCATTATCGAAACTCCATTCAACCTTAAAAGTGTTAATTTCATATCTTACAGAAGGTGGGTTAATAACATATTGCATTAATATATTTATTTTGCATCTAGCTGGACATCATCACGAATAGATTTTATACATGCACTATATTCGTAATGATGTCTACTATATTGCTCCTCAAAACTATAAGAACCTATCGGCATATTGCCAAGTATAATTATAAATTTATATTATGAAATCTTTCTTCTTAGTTAAAGTAGCAATACTTCCATTACTAGTTCTTATGTCATTTCAATCAAATGCACAAAGGAATTGTTCTTCTGTAGAGTATACACAAACGCTACTACAGGATCCTGATTTTGCAAATGCATATCAAGAAAGACAGCAAAGATTCAATGCAATTAATTCGTTGTCAGATGGTACAGTACGAGCTCAATGTCCTAATCCAGTGATGATACCTATGGCAGTACATTTTCAAGGAGTAAGTAGTCCTGACGAAGCTTGTTTGGTAGCATTAGCACAGCAGCAAGTACAAATATTAAATGATGATTATGCAGGTACTAATGCTGACATCACGAATTGGACGAGTGGTACATCATCAAACTATCCTGGGGTTAATTATGGTGAAACATGTATTAGTTTTGCATTAGCTACAATTAATCACCCTTCAGGTTTTGGTTTAGTAGATGGACAACCAGCTGTGACTATCAATGAAACAAATACTGAAAATGTGAACGCCTTTAGCGGTTACCTTAATATTTATGTGAAAAATATAGGTGGTGGTGTTTTGGGATATTCTCCTTTAGGAGGAAGTGGATTTGGAGATGGAGTAGTCATTGGGAATTCTTTTTTCTCTAGTGGATCTGGTTGTGGTCAAGTTTCTCCACAGTTTCCTTTCAACGGAGGTAGAACGCTTACTCATGAATTAGGTCACTATTTAAACCTAAATCATATTTGGGGTGATGGTGGTTGTGGTGTTGATGATGGTGTTTCAGATACTCCTTTATCAGGAGGAGAACATTATAATTGTCCTACAGGCACAACTCCTTCATGTGGAAGTCCTGATTTGCATATGAACTACATGGATTATGTAAATGATGCTTGTATGTATATGTTTACAGCAGGTCAATCCACCCGTATGGAAAACTATGTATCAGCTAATTTACAGCATGTAGTAAATAATTTTGATGATGTAACTTTCCAAGAACCTATAGTAGGTTGTGAAGTAGTGAATAATGTAGGAGGAGGTACACTTAGTCTTGTAGCTAGTACAACTGGATATATCAGTGGTCATAATAATTATGGAGATATAGCTAAGGCAGAATATTTTAATGGCCTGACTGGAGTAACTGAATTAGATGGTGTAGAGTTTAATTTTGGTGTTGCTACAGGAACAGGAAATGTAGAGTTTGTTGTTTGGGCAGATAATGGAGGAGAACCAGGAACTGAACTAGCTACACAGATGATTTCTTACTCAACGATTGCTGCTGATATAGTTGCAGGTAATAATACAATGGTAAGTTTCGGTGGAGTAGTTTCTGTTTCAGCGTCATTCTTTGTAGGTTTTAAATTAGATGCTGTTGCTGGAAATGAATTAGCAGTAAATACTAATGAAGAAGGAGTTACAGCATCTAGTGCTTGGGAACAATTTAGTGATGGATCATGGCATGCATTCAATACTACTGCTTCATGGAATACAGATAGATCATTAGCAGTATATGCTAATGTTTGTTCAGATGATGTAGCTGTTGATGATATAGAAGGTCTGTTGGGAATGAATGTATATCCTAATCCTGTGTCTGATATATTCCATATGGATTTCGAGTCAGACAAAGCATTGGATCTTCAAATAGAGATATATGATGCTATAGGAAGGAAAGTAATAGGAGGGGAATCTATACAAGTAATGGGTAGATCTACTCACTCTATAGATGCTACTAAGTTAGCAGCAGGTACATATTTTGTTCGTATAACGAATGGATTCAATACAATTACCTCTAAAATATTGAAATTCTAAGAAGCTAAATTCAAACAGTTTCTAAAGGTTTAGAATAGTATTCATGTTAAAATTTAAGAAGCGTTCTCTTGGTGTAAAAGA
Source organism: Maribacter sp. (assembly GCA_051275765.1). GTDB lineage: Bacteria > Bacteroidota > Bacteroidia > Chitinophagales > Saprospiraceae > JAHDCE01. The sequence goes on from JBNMOV010000085.1 coordinate 2,508, forward strand.
GAACGCTTCTTAAATTTTAATGTAAAATCAACACCATTATTTTTTATCTGATTACTTAACAGTATCTGTACATGAACGAAAAACCTTAATAAGACTTACATTTTCAATAAAAGACGAATCGCATCGTTAAATATTAATAAAACCTTTCCCTTATTCTAAGATAGAATGTTAGAAAGTGGCGTATTAATATATTTATGTAGTAACTTTATATATTAACATTCCGTAACTACTATCCCAGAATATTTGGAATTGCTTCGATGGAGCAATTCTCTTAACTGAGAAAAAGAGTATATGCTGAAAAATTTACTTGTATTCATTATCATTCTAATACCTATCCTACTGGCAGCCCAACAAGTGCCACAATACAGCCTATATGTCCTCAACCCCTATGCTTATAATCCAGCCTACGCAGGAATGGGCAATTCATTAGAGGTTACAGGTGTGTTCAGAAAGCAATGGTCAGGTTTAAATGGTAGTCCAACTACACAAAATTTTAATTTCCATTTGCCTATTAACTATCTTTCCAGCGGAATTGGAATGAATATTGAGAATGATGTAGTGGGCGTCATAAGGACAACCAGTATTTCAGCAGGCTATTCTTATGGAATGTCTCTAGGTAAAAATTTGAAATTATCGCTAGGTTTATCAGGAGGAATGGTTCAAACATCATTAGATGGTTCTAAATTATTAGCACCAGAAGGCGAATATGGAGGGAGTTTGCCCATTCATAATGACAATTTATTGCCAGAAACTAAAATTAATGCGATTTCATACCGATTAGGTACGGGTATTTATGTGAAAACTACTACCTTAGATGTAGGAATTTCTGTTTTGTATCTAACTGGATCGAAAGTTGATTATAGTTTCAATGATGTCACAGACTTTAATTTTTTACGTCACTATGTAGGCTTTGTAGCTTATAAATTTGACCTTAGTAATAAAATTAGCCTTAGACCTTCCATTATGGTAAGGACAGATTTAGTTCAAACCCAAATGGATGTTACAGTAGGAATAGAATACGATGAAAAGTATTTGATAGGAACTGCTTACAGAGGTTATAATAAAAACACCACAGATGCAATAAGTATTATTGGTGGGATGAAAATTACTAGGAACTGGCGATTGAGTTATGCATACGATTTTTCACTCTCTGGATTGAAAACCGTTAATCAAGGCTCACACGAAATTATGCTTAAATACGAACTAGGAAGAACAATTGGCAATGCCAAACTTCCTAAGATAATACACAACCCTAGATTACTATAATATAGGTTGCTTAAATATATGTTTAAAAAATATGTTTAAAAAATATGGCAGTTTATACAATAGACCTCATATTTTGCGTTCATTATGAGTGCGTAACATTAACCTTAACTATAAGAATGGATTAAAACGAAATAATATTTCTTTTATTTCTTGATATTTCATCTATATTTACGTTACTAACGGTTGAAACATTTTAAATCTGGATTAGGAAAACTCGGGTTACAACATGAAAAGAGTCTCGAAATTTTTATTTGCAATGGTAACTTTTGTGGTATTAGTTACCTCCTGTGGTCAACAGGACACTGGTCAATTGATAGGTGTCACTGACAGACCAGCGTGGAAAGGAATTAACCCTTATGGTATGGTTTACGTACCATCTGGAACCTTACACATCGGTCCTAGTGACCAAGACGTGAACAGTTCTTATGTTCAACGATCTAAATCCATCTCCATTCAAGGATTCTATATGGATGACACTGAAGTCACTAATAACGAGTACCGACAGTTCGTGTACTGGGTTAGAGATTCTGTAGTTCGTACATGGCAGGATATGATCATTGAAGATGATGAAGGAAATTCTTACTTAGATTGGGAAGAAGACATCAATTGGGAAGACGAAACCGTAGAGGATTTGTACTACCAAGGTGATGAAAGATTCGCAGGAAAGAAAGAATTGGATGTTCGTAACCTCTTGTATGAGTACGAATGGTACGATTGGCAAAGAGCAGCCCATGACAGGGATTACTCCAATCGTTCCAATTATATCGTGAAACCAGATCCAGTTCAGGTATATCCTGATACATTAAGCTGGATACGGGACTTTGCTTATTCTTATAATGAGCCGATGACACGTAACTACTTCTGGCACCCTGCCTTTGATGATTATCCTGTAGTAGGTGTAAATTGGCACGTAGCCAATGCATTCTCTTACTGGAGAACCAAACTATGGAATACTTTCGTAGCCACATCTCAAGGAGAAGTGAATACAGAGGATTTCCGTTTGCCAACAGAACACGAATGGGAATACGCTGCTAGAGGTGGAAAAGAATTAGCTCCATATCCATGGGGTGGATACTACACTAGAAATGCGAAAGGATGCCTTTTGGCTAACTTCAAGCCTGGACGTGGTAACTATCCAGAGGATGGTGGTCTATACACTGTAAAAGCAGATGCTTACTTCCCTAACGATTATGGCCTATATAATATGGCTGGAAACGTTTCTGAGTGGACATCTACAGCATTTGATGAAAATGCATACTCATTTATTCACGATTTGAACTCTGATTTGCGTTTTGATGCTACAAGCGAGCATCCACAAGCACAACACAGAAAAGTAATTCGTGGAGGATCATGGAAGGATATTTCTTACTTCCTTCAAACAGGTACTCGTCACTGGGAATTCCAAGACACAACAAAGTGTTATGTAGGCTTCAGATGTGCATTAACATTCTTAGGAAGATCTATTAATGATTTCTAGTAGATCCCTAGTAATTAGTCTCATACATATGTATTTTAGGATTAATTAATGTTTTTGCTAACTACCTTGTAAAAGTTGATAAAAAAAATTATATTTGGGTGTAACTATACCTCTAAACCACGTTATGGGGTTGTGGTATAGTTACATTTTTTTGTAATAACCCATATTTTATTTTTAATATTATTCTATTAACTAACCTTTAAATCTTTAGAAATGGATTTTTTTCATTCAAAATGGTTTGGATACATTAAAAACCTATTTATAGGTGTTGGTGCATCTGTAGTACTATTAGGTGCACTTGAGAAAATTGAACACACTCAGTTTATTCCAGGCGTAAGCTTGATCTATTGGGGTTTGATTGTTGAAGCGATCATGTTCCTTTTATTAGGTCTTATTCCTCCTCACAAGGAGTATTACTGGGAAAAATTATACCCAGGTCTTGATAGCATTTCTTCTGATGTTACACCAATAACAGCAGATCCTATGAATTCTGTTCCAGCTCTTCCAGGCCTTGATGGTGAAAAAATGGATGAGAAGTTAAGCGGAATGCTTGTAGAGCTTCAGAGTATGTCTGGTAGCTTAGGTTCATTGAAAGCACTTCAAGAAGTGGATTTCTCTGGTACTAGCGAGCAAATCAAGAAAATGGGAGACTTCTATACTAACATTAATGAAGCAATGGCTAACATGAACGATTCTCTTGAAGATACGAAGCGTTACAAGGAGCAATTAGCTGCATTGAATGGTAACTTAGGTTCTTTGAACTCTGTTTATGGTAGTATGTTGAATGCTATGTCAAACATCGGAAAATAATCCAATCGTTCCGGATTTTTAGGATTTTTATTTTTTAATCGACAAAATGAAGAATTATGTCAATTCCTAAGGAACCGCGGATGTTAATGATTACTTTGATGTATCTAGTGCTTATGGCACTACTAGCATTAAATATCTCCGCGGAAATAATGAATGCGTTTTACGGTTTGGAAAAGTCTATGCAGACTTCCAATGCTCTATCTGCTAAGTCAGTAGAAGGAACAGTAGAAAGTATCAAACCAATATTAGAAAAAAAGCCTAAGTTAAGGGAACCCCTTACTAAAGGAATAGCTGAAGTTCGTTCTTTTGTAACGGAGTTTACAACTAAAATTGATGAATACAAAACTGGCTTAACCGCAGTTTGTTTAATTAAAAACGAAGAAGCTATGCAGGATTCTTCTGCTTTAGCTAAAATCGTTTCCGAATCTAATGTAGATAGTACTATGTATAATGGAGAATTTATTTCTCGATTTGATGACAAAGGTGGTATCAGAATTAGTAAGGATAAGGATTGGACGACTTGGTACATGGTCAAGCAGAAAAAAGGTGACGAGTTAGAGGAATATATTAATAATACTCGTGGTCAAATGATCAATATCTATAGTGAAACAATGAAAGCTTGTCAAGAAGAAGCTAAATTGAGTAATGAGGAAGTAGCAAAGAAAATTGCTAATTTTGAAGATAACATTACACTAGCTATTGATACGACATGGAGAGATGGTTCTGACAAGGAAACTTGGGCAGAAGCTAACTTCGACCATATGCCATATGCGGCTTGTATGCCTATCTTAGAAAAATTCAAATCAGATGCTCGTGCTGCTGAAGCAACAATGGTTAATGATTTGGCTGCTCTAGTAGGTGGTCGTGAATTGAAACTAGATAAGTTCTTCCCATTAATGAATGCCAAGAAAGGTTATATCATTAAGGGAGAAAAATTTGAAGCAGAGGTAGCCATTGGTGCTTTCTCCAGTGAATTTGCGAAATCATCCTCTATTTCTGTAAATGGACAAAGAATCAGTCTGAATGCAGAAGGAACAGGAAAATTTTCTGAAACAGCCAATTCATTAGGTAAGAAGACATTGAAAATGAGTGCGAGTGTAACCAATCCTCTATCAGGAGAGAAAATGAGTGGAAGCTCTACTTTCGAATATGAGGTAGGGATGCGTTCTGCTACTGTTTCTGCAACTAAGATGAACGTATTTTACATTGGTGTGGATAATCCAGTGGAAGTTTCTGTTGCAGGTGCTAACTCTAATAAGATTAATGCTAGTTGTTCTGGATGTACCATAAATAAAAGTGGTGGAGCATATGTTGTAAAGGTAACTAAGCCAGGAGAGGCTAATATTACTGTATCTGCTGAAGGCTTTAGTTCTAAGTTCATGTTTCGTGCGAAGCGTATCCCAACTCCTGCTCCTTCATTCAATCCGAATGAAGTACAAGCTGGAGGAAAGATGGGTAACGGTTCATTCAAAGGTAGAAGAGGTATCTTTGCGGTACTAGAAAACTTTGACTTTGAAGCTACATGTAAAATTCAAGGATTTGAATTGACTCGTGTGCCTGCAAGACAAGATCCTGTACGTGCTGCGAATTCAGGTCCATCATATGCTGGTAGAGTATCAAATCTAGTAGCAGCTGCTAAGCCAGGTGATGTATTCTACTTTGATAATATCAAAGCTAGATGCCCAGGTGATATAGCTGGTCGTAAGTTAACACCAATGGTTTGGACTATTGAATAGTATATTATATCTTATTAAGGTATAAATAACCATTGTTGGCATAATATTTTTAGTTATTTCTTCGTTCATGTTAGAGTTTGTTACAAGCAGGTTCTTAATGTGCGAAGAAATTACTAAGAGTATCTTTGAAGCATACTCGTGAATTAGTTGAGAAAATTATATCTAAACCTTTTGAAGATGAAGTTCAAGTTAAAAATTTCTGTTCTTTCTTTATTCTTGTTCCTCTTTGCAGGGATGACAGTAACTAATGCTCAAACACCTACTCCCCCAGGTACTGACGTAACAGAGTCGGGAGAATCTACCGATGATGATGAAAAGTACATTCCATTGGATGGTATCGTGGAAAAGACATTGATCACTGAAAGAAGGGTACTTCCATATCAGCCACAACGTGAAGCTGATATTTTTTGGGAAAAACGTGTATGGAGAGTAATCGATGTTCGTGAGAAAATGAACAAAAGATTTGTTTATCCAAGACGTTATTTCTTTGATATTATCATGGATGGTATCATGGATGATAAGATAAAAGCGTATTCTATTAATGATATGGATGATTTCTCTGAGGAATTATCTAAAGATGAAGCAGCGGCTTTGGTATCAGAAGTAGATACATTTGTTTCTTTCGATCCAGAAACGTATGAAGAAACGATTGAAGTAGCTTATAATGACTTGAACCCAGAAGATATCAAAAGGTATCGTATTAAAGAACTTTGGTTTTTTGATGAGGAAACTTCTACTCTACAGGTAAGAATTCTAGGTATCGCTCCTCTTAAAGAAGAGTATGATGATCAAGGGAACTTCCTATATGAGTTACCAATGTTCTGGATTTATTATCCAGATGTAAGAGAAATGTTCTCAAGAGAGCAAGCTTTCAACGAAAATAATGATGCAGGTCCAATGAATTGGCATGATATCTTCGAGATGCGTTATTTCTCTAGCTACATCTATAAGGAGTCTAATGTATATGACCGTAAGGTGGAACATTACTTACAAGGAGTAGATTTATTATTAGAATCAGAAAAAATCCGTATGGGTATTTTCAATTTCGAACATGATTTATGGGAATATTAATATTCTCTTGAATATATTTGCAAAACCCGAACTCTTATGGAGTTCGGGTTTTGTTTTTTAGCCCTGTCTACTAGCTAGGTTTTTTAAATACGAAAAAATTTAATACTCATCCATTGTCACTATTAAAAAAACTAGCTGGAGAAACGGTTATTTACGGAGTCAGTAACGTGGTCAGTAGACTGATCAATTTTTTACTGGTGCCATATTACACTAGGGTATTGGTGAATACTGCCGATTATGGAGTAGTCAATGTGATGTATGGCTATGTAGGACTTTTGCTGGTTATTATGACCTATAGGATGGAGACGGGTTTTTTTCGTTTTGGTGCTAAAAAAGAAAATCGGGATAAAGTATTCTCTACTTCTATGATTTCCTTGATGACAACTACACCAATATTTGTCACATTACTCATCATATTTTCGCAGGATGTCGCCAATCTTATCCAGTATCCTGACAGCCCTCGTTATGTTATTTGGTTTGCTTTAATAATAGGAATGGATGCTCTTACTCGAGTTCCATTAGCCAAATTGAGGCTAGATAGTCGTCCTAAAATGTTCTTAGCTGTACAGTTAACGAATATTTTTGTGAATGTAGGAGCGAATATATTCTTCATTACACTTTGTCCTATCCTATTAGAAAATGGACATGAATGGGTTAATAGGATATATAATCCCGATAGATTAGTAGATTATGTATTCATTTCCAATTTATTGGCAAGTGCTGTAATGCTCTTGATGTTATTGCCATCCTTTTTGACTATTAAAAGAGAATTTGATAAAAATTTATTCAAACGGATATTTTGGTATGTACTGCCACTCATACCTGTAGGAATAGCTGCTATTATTAATGAAACATTGGATAAGCCTTTATTAGAATGGCTGCTACCTGGGACAAAAGAAGAAAATCTAGCACAAGTAGGTATTTATGCGGCCAATTATAAACTGGCAGCTTTGATGACGATTATTACTCAAGGCTTTAATTATGCAGCAGAACCTTTCTTTTTTAGGAATAAGGAAAGATCTGATACTAGGAAATTATATGGAAGGGTAGGGCAGGCATTCGCTCTTTTGGGGAGTTTGGCATTTTTAGGTATCATGTTATTTGTGGATGTGGCATTAATGGTATTAGGAGATAGCTATACACAAACGGGAAGTGAAATTATTCCTATTATATTGATGGCAAATCTATTTTTAGGATTATATTATAATTTTGCGATTTGGTATAAGTTATCAGATCGAACAATAATGGGAATGTATATCGCATTGGTAGGTGCAGGAATTACATTAGGAATGAATTTTTTATTGATACCACATTTTGGCTATATCGCATCTGCTTGGGCTACTTTTGCTTGTTATGCAGTGATGTCTACTTTGGCATATATACTAGGCCAGAAATATTATCCAATAGATTACCCTATTAAAAGAATGGCGATATATATACTCATGGCATTAGCCTGTTATTTTGTTCATATATGGCTGAATGCAAATGTAGAGTTACCTAATGGCTGGAATCATGTAGTAAGTGTATTTATACTGTTGACGTATATAGCTGTTATTTATTGGATGGAGAGAGATCAACTTATTCGAGAATTTTTGAAAAAAGAAGAAGCATGAATCCCAATGAAATAGAAATCCATGATAAGAAGTTCAAGGTATTTATTACTCGTGACGAAATACAAGCAAGAGTAAAAGAAATGGCTTGGCAAATTTCAAAAGACTATGAAGGCAAAGCTCCTATTTTTATTCCAGTTTTGAATGGTTCTTTTATGTTTACGGCAGATTTAGTGCGGGCGTGTAAATTTGATAGCGAACTGATGTTCGTAGGAATTAGTTCATACAAAGGAATGGAATCTACTGGGGAAGTATTCATTAATTATGGTTTGAAAGGCGATAAACTGAAAGGTAAAGATCTGATAATCATAGAAGATATTATAGATACAGGCACTACATTGAGTCATTTTATTACTACGATAAAACAGTATGAGCCTGCTTCTATTGCAGTAGCATCATTGTTACATAAGCCTAATGCTATTAGATTTGATATTCCTTTAGATTATATAGGCTATAGGATTCCTAATGCTTTTGTAGTAGGTTATGGTTTAGATTATGATGGTTTGGGTAGGACGCTAGCTGATGTGTATCAATTAGCAGCGGATGATGAATAATTATTTGGCGTTTTAGCCTTCTCTAACCCATCCTTAGGATGGGTTAGAGAAGGCTAAAACGTAGCATTAAAATTACCTACAAAACTGGTTCTTCATCAGGCTCCCAACTCATGATCAACTCCCTATAATGATCATATTTGTTAATGAATGTAGGAATAGCGATAGATGATAGCTGGCTAGGTGCATTAGTTAATACACAGATGGCGACTTTATCTTTTCTGTTCATTAGTATTTCACTCTTGAAACCATTTACATAACCACCATGATAAATGAGGGTGTCATGCTCTCTTTTGACAACTCTCCACCCTAATCCATAATGAGATTCTTTGACTCCTCTCCATTTGGAAAAATATTTCCTTTTATTATGGGTATTGATGTGTGAAGAGAAAATTTTATCTAAGGTTTCTTCCTTGATAACATCCTCTCTATTTCCTAGTAATAATTGAAGCCACTGTGCCATATCTGCAATGCTGGCATTGACTCCACCAGCAGGGATGGCATTGTAATATTTAGGAGTGATGACTGTTGGTTTCCAATACCTTCTGAAAAGATGTGGCGTAGCTCTATTTTTAGCATTTTTCATGCCTTTGTATGTTACACTGGCATCTTTCATACCCAAAGGGTTGAAAAGACGTTCCTGATAGATACTATCCAAAGGTATGTTTGATTTTTGCTCAAATACTTTTCCTATAAGGCTGAAAATAGCATTTTGATAACTATATACTAATCCAGGACCTCCAGTTAATTTTACTGTTTTAAATCTAGGCGTAATCTTATCCAAACTCCAGCCTGATTCTATGGCACTAGTGTAAGCATGATAAGATACGCCACTTGTCTGTGATAATAAATGTTCAATACTTACATCTGAACCTTTATTGGGATTATTTAATTCAAATTTAGGAAGATAAGTCTGTATTTTATCATCCCAATCGATGAGTTCGTCCTCCACATATGTACCTGCTAATATAGAGGCAAACCCTTTGGATAATGAACCAATTCTGAATAAGGTATTTATATCTATAGAATCAATATTCCTGCTGCTATTTTTCTTGAGTCCATAGCCTTTCATGAGATATACAGAATTATCCTTAACGATGACAACTGCTGCACCAGGAGTATATGTATTTTTTAATTGCGTCTTGAAATATTGACCAAAATTATCCGCAAGATATTGGAAGTGAGGATTCTTTATTTCTTTTTCAGGTTCTGCTGTTATTGATGGAGAACTCTTATAAAGATATGAACTGCCAAGCAATAATATGCTTGCAATAGCTATAAGCCAGAGAATTAAATGATCTTTCATTTATGTATGGAAAAGTAAGTAGGTTATGTATAAAAAACGGTAGGTAAAATATTACATTTTACCCCATCTGTTTTTCATGGAAGTGGGCTTAATTATAAATATGCTGGATTGACAACAAGGTAAGTTTGTTAATAGCAATTAACAAAAATTAGGATTATTTTAACATATAAATAATTAAGGGAATATCTAGGTAAGATACCGTTAGGTTTTATCAAAAATAGAAAGGATGAAATTTAACTTTTCCTAAGGTGTTAAATTCTAATGCTGGAGCGGGAATTTTCAAAATATTAATGCCTGAAAACAATGTTTTTAGAAATTTATTCTTGACTGGGATTTTGGTCATGTCAATATCAAAGGAAAGGAATATCTGGCGATAGCGTTTATAATCTCTTTCTGGTAAAACATACGTTGAACCATCCTCATTTACCCATGTATTATCAAAACCTCCATAGATGTTTTCTGCTCCGTACCCTACAGCTACATTGAGCCATTTAGGGAATCGAGTATCTTTCTTTTTCATGAAAGAATGGATATTCACAGAACCCCAAATAGTGAGGGCGTTATAATCCTTGAGTAATACTTCGGCTATATTAGTTCCATAAAGTTCGTTTCGTCTGCTAGATAGCGAAATAGGATTAGCTCCGTTTTGATCTACTAATGTAAAATCATTCAAAGGTCGTCTCCAAGAGGATATTTTAAGGACGATACGTTGTTCTTTCCATGCGAGTTCTTGTGCTAAGAATATAAGGCTACCTCCGGTATTGAATCCAATATCTCCCCAAGACCAGCCCCATTCCTCAGAAAAGCCATCGAGTGTTTCGAGTGTACCTTGGAAGATAGTTCCTAATGCAAAACCAGCATAAGCCGATTTTCTACGATTCAGTCCTGTCCACTGGTACATCTGGGAACTGAGTTTACTTTCCATATAAGCCGTAAAAAGATGTCCTGCCTTATCCATATCGTTCCATTCTCCCATATCATTGAAAGAATGGAATCTCGAACGAGGAAATTCTGCATACCAAACCTGATCCAATGCGATGACAATGCCAGTATATCCTGTAGCAAGTGTACCATTTAGTGTCCAGAATCTAGCCTTATTCAAGCTATCTGGTTTCATGAGTAGTTTTTGGAATTTATTGGGTGCTTTGAAATTGTCCTCTTGAGAAAAGGATAATTGGAATGTGATAATGCTGATGAAGAGGATAAGGATAATTCTCATATTGGCAATTTATGCTAGAATAAATATTCTCACAAAGATAAGAAATGTAGTATTGATGTGTTGATCTGATTACGATATTTAACCTATACCTGTATACTTCTTAGCCAATTAGAAAGTAGTTTCAAACCATGCTCTGTAAGGATAGATTCTGGGTGGAACTGTATGCCTGTCAGTGCCAAGGAACTATGATGAAAAGACATAACTTCTCCTTCTAGTGTAGAAGA
>JBNMOV010000086.1:0-13712 GCA_051275765.1 Maribacter sp.
TGCACTATGCTGCGTTGGCAAAAACCTTATTACGCTAAGGCGTAACGCGGCTTTTACCGCCTTGCCTAGCACAAAAATATCTTATCAATTCCAGACAATTATTTATTCGCCATCCCTTAGTAAGAAAATGAAGGAGATTTTATCCAGTTGCAACTATTTACATTTTTTTTGCACTATTAGGATGAATAACGATGCGGTTTTATCTTAATATCTAATAAATTACATGAGTAAAATATTAATTAGTACTTCTATATTCCTACTATCATTCATTACTACTGATAGTATTTGGCGAACTTATACTTCTTATGATGGTGGTTTCAAAATAGAAACGCCTGGAGATATGAAGGAAGTTATCAATACAGGAACAACTGCCTTGGGGGATTTAAAATATCATGTTTTTGTATATCGTGATAATGAAGATGATGCGGATAATCTAATGTATATGATCAGTTATTGTGATTATCCTGAAGGTAGCATACATTCTGATTCCACTGAATTCGTGAATGAATTTTTAGACGCAACAGTAGAGTCTTCTGTCAAAAGCGTGAATGGTTCTCTCGTCTATAGCCATGATGTTAAGATGAAAAAATATCCTGGCAAACTATGGCGGGTAGATTATGGAGAAGGACAGGGCGTTATCAGAACGAAAGCTTTTATCAAAGGAAATAGATTTTATACTATTCAGACTGCTTGCAATAGTAATAAAAGTCTGAATATGTCATCTGACAAATTCATGGATTCCTTTAGTTTTTTAAATGAAGCGGAAAAAGTAGATCAATCCAAAAAGGATGGTTTACGTATCAATGATGAAAAATAGATTTTAGATACTAGATTTTAGAGAAGCATTAGTCTAAAATCTAGTGTCTAATGTCTCTCTTAAACCGTTCCCTTATTCCATTGTCGCCAGATAGAAAGAATCATTCTCAAAGGAAAAAGAAAGGTTGAAATAACTGCTCCTGTTCCAAAAAATAACATTTCAGCTCTCATGTATTTTCTGATTTCGTCTTGTTTTCCTAGAGTTTGATCACCAAATACTACATCCCAACCTGTTACATCCAAATTATCCAAAGAGGTCTGAAAATCTGTTATGTGCTGGAGTAAATAAGCTATAATAGGAATACAAACTACAATCAAAACGATATTCAATATCTTACGATTAGCGATGAGGCTATGTTTCAATAAGAAAATATGTCGAATCGCTGTAATGAAAACGACGACAAAAACAATATTGGGAATCAAAAATTCATAACCACTTACCTTACTTATAATCGGATACAATACAGCCACACAAACCACTGCAGTAAATATCCACCATACGAGTTCCAACTTCCACTTAATTGCCTTATCCATTATCTGTTAATTTTACTCAAAATTACACTTTTAGTATCTATAAACCATTATGTTCATGAAAGGTTTACCAAAAGAATAACTCCATTTAAACTGAACGTTTAAATGGAGTTATTCTAAAAAGGTTGGAGAGTTTTTTCCTTAATCAATCACATTCGTCTTAACCAATTTATGGACAATCATCGCTAAGAAAATAATGCGTTCTTCTCTAGTCATTTCATCAGAAACCAAATCCAATGCTCTTGGATTGACATCATTATTATACGATCCTTTTCTCAACACATGACCTACATCCTTATTTCCGATGATGACAGCAGTATAGGATTCCAAAGCATTATCTAGAAAATTAGCTAACATACTGCCATCATTTCCATATAATTTCCCATCTATCAAACGCCCCAATGTCACACCATTTACTTGAACTTCCGTTTCTTTTGGATATTCATAATAGAATAATTCATCATTCTTGGTTTGTGCATAAATAACTGCATAATAATCCTTTGTAGAATATTCCTTATATCCATAACTGAAAACAGGCTCTTGATAAATCGACTCGAATGCTCCAGTAGATTCAAAACCGCCCTTATTAATATTTTTTACATCTGTTCTATTCAGCGATAATAATTCGATTTCTTCTCTTTTCCATGGAATCAGTAAATCCAAAAAATGGCTTACTTTGGCTTTCAGCCTAAGCATATCCTTTGGCATCCGTTTATTCAGCGGAATCCTAATTTTAGTAGTCGAATAATAGATTAATAATCCTAAGATGATCCAAACAAATGGACTCCTTATGCTGATATATAATAATTCTAATGTTGCCATGTCTATTTATTCTTAATATTGAAGTTGTTTTGAACCACTTCATTGTAATTTGGTCTTCATTTCTAACCTTTCTACGCTTATTAGGACTTGAAAGTTGGAAAATGATACGTTTTTACAAATCCTTTTAGATGAATGTCTTGATTTTACCGACAAGTGGGTTTCTTTTATTAAGATGACTAAGGATCTGATGAGATTTTTTTCATAATTTAGGAAGACGCTTTATCTTAGTTTTTGAAAATGAAAAGTAACTAAAAAAGAGGCATAGCAAATTCAATATGTCAAATTAAAACATCTTTTATACAATGAAAATTTTAATACTTTGTACAGGAAATTCTTGCAGAAGTCAGATGGCTCATGGTTATTTTGCTCACTCCTTAGGAGAAAACGTAGAAGTTTATAGTGCTGGTACAGATCCTTCTAGTGTCAACCCTCATACGATTACTGTCATGGCAGAAGATGGTCTAGATATTTCTCATCATACCTCTAATAATATGAATGAATATGTAGATATCCCATTCGATGTAGTATTGACGGTCTGTGATAATGCCAAAGAAAGCTGTCCAGTTTATCCAGGTGAAGGAAAAACGTTACACCATAATTTCCCAGATCCTCATGGTCATGAACTAGATGAATATCGTAGAGTAAGGGCGATGATAAAGGAATATTGTAAGGAATTTGAAATGAATTAGAAAATCTAGTCCATAGAACAATAGCTTTAATTAGGATATTTTAGGAATAAATAAATCCCAAGAAACATGCAAATTAAAGAATTAAGCAATAGAATTTTTCAGATTTACGCTCTCACTATTTTAGTTAGAACAGCCATTGCTAGTATAGGAATGAGTGTTCTATCTCTTGAATTATCAATGCTATTTCCTCTATTCTTTTTTGGTCTTCTTATTACTGCTATTTTCAGTTTCCCTAATATTATTGTCCTTTATCTAGGATTAAAATATATTTATAAGAATGCAAGCAATTCATATGGATAATATTTAATTATTCAAAGGTTCAAACTGCAATTTAGCCAAACTACTATACGCACCATTTTCCTTTACAGACAATTCATCATGCGTACCTTTTTCTACTATTTCTCCTTTCTCTATCACGAAAATACAATCGACTTCTCTTATCGTAGCGAGTCTATGAGCGATGATAATACTCGTGCGATTTTCCATCAGATTATTCAAAGCATCCTGTACCAACTTTTCTGATTCTGCATCCAAAGCAGAAGTCGCTTCATCCAAAATCAATAAAGTAGGATTTTTTAGAATAGCACGAGCGATAGCTATTCTTTGGCGTTGACCACCAGAAAGTTTTACCCCTCGCTCCCCTATCATCGTTTCCATGCCTTCTGGAAATGATTCTATGAATTCCCAAGCATTCGCTTTTTTAGATGCAGCGATGACTTCTTTATCAGAAGCACCTGGTTTTCCATACAAAATATTCTCTCTTATCGTTCCTCCAAAAAGGATAACTTCCTGAGGTACAATAGCTATATTCTTTCTAAATCTATTGATATCATAATCATAGATACTCTTGCCATCTACTTTGATAGTACCTCCATCTATTTTATAAAAACGAAGTAATAAAGATACAATCGTAGATTTTCCAGAGCCACTCTGCCCTACTAATGCTACTTTTTGTCCTGGATTTACTTCAAATGACAAGTCTTCAAAAATCGTCAAATCTTTTCTAGCAGGATAAGAGAAATTGATGTTTTCGTACTTGATATCTCCTACCAAATCCAATTTCTCTGCCTTAGAATCTACATCCACTTCTGATTCCATTTCTAGGATTTCACGGATTCTTTCCGTTGCTCCTACAGCACCTACTATTTCTGTATAAAAAGTACCTAAACTACCTATCGCAGCACCAATAATTCCAGAATACATCACAAATCCCAGTAAATCATGCGACTCCAATGTTCCTGCTTGAACCATAGAAGCAGACTGCCAAATAACGAAGCACAATGCACCAAATAGAATCGTTACAATAAAAGCAGAAAATAAACCTCGTCCTCTAGCAAATTTAATCGCTATCGTCACTACAGATTGATTGGTTTTAGCATATTTTTTCATTTCGAATAGCTCATTCGTAAATGCTTTCACGACTTGGATAGACTGAATGGATTCACTCAGAATGATGTTAGTATCAGCCATCGCTTTTTGCCTTTTCTTAGACAATTCTCTAAGCTTCCTTCCAAAAAAAATCGCAAGAATAACAACTACAGGAAATGTCCCCAAAACAATAAATGTTAGTCTAGGATTGCTATATAACAAAATAGCTACACTACCAAAAAGGATAATAACCTGGCGAATAAACTCGACCAATGTAATGGAAAACAAAGAGTACAAGCGATCTACATCTGAGGTAATTCTACTAACCAATTCTCCACTTTGATTCTTTTCAAAAAACGTGGTAGGTAAAGTGATGATCTTATTATAAACGGCTTTTCTTAAATCTGCTGTTCCTTTTTCACTCGCATGAGCAAAAAGTGTCACTCTAAAATAAGAAATAACTCCTTGTAAAATTAATACGAATATCAAGCCTACACCCATTTCATTGAGTGTCAATCCATAAAAATCTCCACCTTCAGCTACCTTGATCAACTCAGTGAACATAGCGATAAGCCCTAGGAATACCAAACTGGAAACAGCTAGCAACAATAAGCCAATAATCAAATACCAACGATATGGATAGACATATTTAAAAGTCTTAACGACTTCCATCATATTATCCTTATTCAGTTTGACTTTGGGCTGCCCATCGTCATCACCCATTCTTCTTCTTCTTGCCATAGAAATTGATAAGTAGATATTTAAATTCTGAGATATTTAGATGTTAGCTCTATCATAATGATTATTATAACACAACATCAATTATCTACAAAACTGCAAATATAAACCTAATGTTTCATTGTTTCATTGTTTCATTGTACCATCGCTCCATTGGCTTATTATATTACAATAAGCTTACAATAGAACAGTTTAATTATGAATCAATGGAGCAATAAACAGTAGGGTATGAAGTAATTAGGATAATAAAATGATATCAAAACCAGCTTCATAGACGGTATCCAATATTTCCTTTTCTACAATTGCAGATCCCTTTACAGTTAGAATTTTATCTGCATTAGTAGTATCTACCTCCCAACTTTCTATGGATTCTAATTCATTTAGAAAGCCAGAAACTGATTTCACGCAACTTCCACAGTTGATATTCGTTTTAAATTTGAGTTCTTTTGACATAATTAGTACTTATATTAATATTCATTTTTTAATATTGTCATCCAATACTATTCATACATTACGACAAATATTAATATATTTGAACGACAGACTAAAGAAATGAAAAAAATAGCAATTTTTGCATCCGGTAGAGGCTCTAACGCCGAAAAAATTATACAGCACTTCAAAGGACACCAACAGATCGAGGTTTCGCTCATCGTTAGTAATAAGAAGGATGCTTATGTTTTAGAGGTCGCAGACCAGAATAATGTGCCAAAACTAGTCATAAATAAGCATGACTTGTATCATTCTGATAGAACTTTAAAACTTTTAGATATTCATAACATAGATTTCGTAGTATTGGCGGGCTTTTTGCTATTAATTCCGATAGATATGATTAATTATCTTAATAAGAGGATGTTCAACATTCATCCGTCATTACTTCCAAAATTTGGGGGAAAGGGGATGTATGGAATGAATGTTCATAAAGCAGTTAAGGCCGCTGGAGAACTAGAAACAGGCATCACGATTCATTATGTCAATCCTAAATTCGATGAAGGAGAGATTATATTTCAAGCATCTTGTCCTGTAGAAGAAGACGATACGCCAGAAATGATTGCTCAAAAAATTCATCAACTAGAACACAAATATTTTTCAAAAGTCATTGAAGATACTATTCAATCTACTTTTGGTGCTTAAATTCAATTATTATGAGAACGCTACTAAAATTACACATTACCTTATTTGTAATCCTTATTTCGCTCCAAATAGGAACTTCACAGGGTAGTTGGAAAAAACTATCATCCACTGCTGAAAAACTGATGTCAGAGGGCAGTTATGCTGAAGCAGGAGATAAATATATGGCTGCTTGGAAAATCAAGCCTAAGAAAACAGAGCTTGCTTTCAAAGCAGGAGATGCTTATTATCTTACAAGGGATTATGTAAAAGCAAGTAAAGCTTACCAAGTAGTCAAGGATAATAATGATGATTTTCACCATGTAGGTTTCAAATATGCTCGTTGCCTAAAAAGCATGGAACAATATGATGATGCCAGCAGAGAATTTGTTTATTTCATTAATAATTATAGTGGAGATGACTATAAAAATATGTCGCAACTGATACAGACAGAAATATTAGGTTGTGAATTAGGTATTAAAGATGCTGATACTTTCCAAGAAGGGATTGTAGTGACACATTTATCTGAAAGCATCAATTCTGCTAATATGGAGTATGCTCCACTTCCATTTTCTGATGATATTCTTTATTTTTCTTCAGATAAAAGTGGAACATCTAAAATTTATCGTACTCAATATTTAGATGGTAGCTGGACTAAAAGCAAATCTACAGAGCAAATTTTTAAGGATGTAAGTCGTCCACATTATGGCAATGTATCCTTTGCTCCAGATAATAGCAGATTTTACTTTACTCAATGTGGCACTGATGATTTTCCAACCAAATGCGATATCTACGTAGTAGAAAGTTTAGCAGATGGAAATTGGTCTGAACCAATCATTCTTCCTGAATATATAAACGATCTGACTGCAACCAATACTCAACCTTGTGTTGTTCATACAGATAATAAGGAAACCATTTATTTTTCATCCAACAGACCTGGAGGTAAAGGAGGAATGGATATTTGGTACAGTAGCAGGGATTTGAATAGCAGTAGTATGGATTTTACTTTTCCTAAAAATTTAGGTAGTA
The DNA here is from genome assembly GCA_051275765.1 of Maribacter sp. Lineage (GTDB taxonomy): Bacteria > Bacteroidota > Bacteroidia > Chitinophagales > Saprospiraceae > JAHDCE01. The sequence continues at coordinate 7,101 of JBNMOV010000086.1, forward strand.
GAATGAATACTTCTGGAGATGAGATTACTCCATTTTATGATGATGAATCCAGTACCTTATATTTCAGTAGTAATGGTCATATTGGATATGGTGGATTTGATATTTATCAAGCTCAAGGAAGTCAATTCGACTGGGAAAAGCCTGTTAATATGGGTAAACCTGTTAATTCTCCACAAGATGATCGTTATTTCATCTTTGAGCGTACACCAGAAAGTGGCTTCTTGGTTTCTAATAGAAAATCAGATTTAAGTAAGTTAACTACTACAGATGAAGATATTTTTCATTTTGGAGAGGATATTAGAGAGTTATCTATCAAAGGAAAACTACAGGATAGTGAAAAAAATGCATTGAGTGGTGTAAAAATTACTTTATACGAAGTTTCTTCCAATGGACAAAAAAGAATCATCGCCAGCCAATCTGCTGATAATAAATACCAATTCCCATTAGTAGAAAATAAAGCATATGTACTAGAAGCATCTAAAGATATGTATACTTCATCCATCCATAGTTTTGAAGTTTTACAAGGAGGAACTTCTTTGTCTAAAGATATGATTCTAGCAGGAGAAATGTCTGCTTCATCAGCTCCAGAAGTCCCTAATGTAAGACCTACACTTCCAAGTAAAATACCAAGTACACCAGAGCCAGTAGTTATGCCAGATTTTCCAGATCCAATAGAAGAATCTGAAGTGGTCACTACAATACCAGAACCTACTAAACCTATTGCGATTATTGAAACAGCAGAACCTGTGAAACCTATCGCAATTACTGAAACGCCAGAACAAGTTTACGAAGAACCAGTATCTGAGTCATATCAATCTACTAGTGAGACCGCCGATAACAGTTCCCCTTCTGCCTTAGATTCAAGTTGGTATCCAAATCATGGAGGAAGTAGTGATACCAACTCTAGCAATTCTTCTAGCAGTAACGGTAATTATAATTCTTCTAGAAGTACAGATTATTATGGGACTACAGTTTATCAGTCTGGAACTTATTATAAAATCCAGATGGAAGCACTGAAAAATTTTAATCGTGCTAACTATTCTCATGTAAAAAGTCTCGGAATAGTAGAATCCGAAGGAATTCCAGAGAGAAGTCTAATAAGAATTCTTTTAGGAAATTATTACAACAAAGAAGATGCAATAGCTGTAAGAAATGAAGTAAGGAGTAAAGGATTTAATAGAGCATATGTAGTAAAATATAAAGATGGTCAAAGAGTTTCCATCAAGGTTTTCTATAATGAATAATCATCTCATACACAATTTGAATCATAATTCTCGCATTGAGTTTGGTATAAAGAAGCTTCTAAAAAAAGCCCAAAGAAAAATTCCTTTGGGCTTTTTTTATGTCCAATCCTAAAGTCTAATATCTTTGCAGGAATAATAAAGTATACTGCTATGAAGATATTCAAATTTGGAGGAGCTTCTGTAAAAAATGCTGAGGCTGTCAGAAATGTCGCTAAGATTTTATCCCATTTCAAGGAAGATAAAATCTTAATGATTGTATCTGCTATGGGCAAAACGACCAATGCCCTTGAAGCAATATGTGAAAGCCAATATTACGATAAGGAAGGAAAAGAAGAAGTACTCAATGAATCCACAGATTTTCATATGAATATTTGTGATGGATTAGGTTTAGGAAAACATTCTGTCAGAAAGGAAATCGAGGACGATTGGAATGCTATTCCTCAATTGGTAGAACAATATAAAGATAGGGATTATGATTTCATTTACGATCAAGTAATTTCTTTAGGAGAATGGGCTTCTACCAAAATCGTATCTGCATATCTCAACGAACAAAATATAGATAATAAATGGTTAGAATCCATGCACTGTGTCAAAACAGACAATACGTATAAAGAAGGAAAAGTCAATTGGGAAAAGACCTTAAAATGTTGTAAAAAGGAAATACAGCCTTTATTAAAAAACATAAATATTGTTGTTACTCAAGGATTTACAGGAGAAAGCAAGGAAGGATTTACCACTACGCTAGGACGAGAAGGTTCTGATTATTCAGCAGCTATTTTTTCTTATTGCCTAGATGCAGAATCGATGACAGTATGGAAGGATGTCCCTGGAATTTTAAATGCAGATCCAAGAAAATTCAAAAATGTCAGCAAACTAGATAAGATTTCATATCGAGAAGCCGCAGAAATGACTTACTATGGTGCTAAGGTGATTCATCCTAAAACCATTAAGCCTTTACAAAACAAAAACATTCCTCTTCTCGTCAAATCATTTATAGATCCTGATGGCGAAGGAACGATTATTTCATCCTTGGCAGAAGAAACATATCCTCCAATAGTCGTAGTCGAATCTAATCAAAATCTACTGCATATTTCTACTCGTGACTTCTCATTTATTGCAGAAGAACATCTGAGTCATTTATTCGCTTCCTTTGCTAAATATCGGATAAAAGTAAATATGATGCGAAATACCGCAATAAGTTTTTATGTTTGCGTCTCGCATAAATCTGATAGACTGAATCAACTCATTGAAAAACTACAAAAGGATTTCAATATCGAACGAACCATCGATCTAGAATTGATTACTGTGAGATATTATAATGATGAAGTGATTAGCAAACTAAAGGAAGGTAAAATTGTTCTACTGGAGGAAAGATTGAAAAATACAGCCCAAATGGTTGTTAAAAATGTTCCTGTACCAGAGCGAATCACTGAAATTTAGAGTATTTAAGCATAGCTAAATATCCATGAAAAAAATAAGTTTTATTGTTAATCCTATTTCGGGTACAATGCGTAGACGAAAGGATATGGAAAGTCTTTTAGATAAGCATTTAGACAAATCCAAGTACAATTATGAAGTTGTACTCACAGAATATGCTGGTCATGCCATCGAACTTTCTAAAAATGCCAAAGAAAACGGTAGTGATATCGTGGTAGCAGTCGGAGGAGATGGATCTGTGAATGAAGTTTCTTCGAGTCTCATTGGTACAGATATTACACTAGGCATATTGCCTGGCGGATCTGGCAATGGGTTTGCGATGCATATGGGAATAGGCAGAAAACTCGCCAAGGCTATTAAAATACTCAATAAAGGTAAAGTAAAAAAAATAGATACGATAGAATTGAATGGGAAGCCTTGTGTCAGTTTATCTGGAGTGGGATTTGCTGCCAATATCGCCTATAAGTTCAAAGAAAGTACGCAGCGTGGTTTCATGAATTATCTTAAAATTACCTTAGAACAAGCTTATAAATTTCCTTTCCAAAAATATGAAATCAGTGTAGATGGACAGCCATTCATGAAACGAGAATGCCTAATGATCGAAGTCGCCAATTCAACTACATTTGGATATAATTTCAAACCAGCCCCACTAGCCAAAGTAGATGACGAATTACTAGAATTGGTGATGGTCAACAAAACACCTAAATATAATTACTTTGGATCCATTATTAGAATGATCAATGGGCAAATTCATAAATCTTTTTTCATGGAAAGAATCCCTTGTAAAAAGGTAACTATTAAAATTCCAGAAAATAGTTTCGTTCATATGGATGGAGAAGGATTTATGCAATCAGAAGAATTACATTATAAAATTGTTCCTCATTCATTGAATGTGATTTGTGATTTGTAGGATTAGAAATTGGTAAAATTTATGTACATTTTTTACAAAAAATGTACATATGCGATGCTTTGCATCTTGTCAAACAAAATCACAAGTAATTAATTATGAATAACAAAACAGTTATTATTTTTGGAAGCTCTAGAAGTGATGGAAATACCAAAAAAGTATTGGATTTTATTACTAAAATAATAATTATAAAACCATTGATTTAAATACATTAAAAATTGGATATTACGACTATAATTATATTCATAAAAATGATGACTTTATTCCTGCAGCAAAATATATCGTAGATAATTTTGATACCATTATTTTCGCTACTCCAGTTTATTGGTACACGATGAGTGCAGTCATGAAATTTTTTTTTGATAGAATTTCTGATTTGTTGCGAAATGAAGAAATCGTGATTGGAAGAAAATTTAGAGGGAAAAACATGGCAGTAATTAGTTGTAATGGGGAAGATTTAGTAGGTGGTTTTTATATGCCTTTTAAGGAATCTGCTAATTACTTAGGAATGAATTATCTAGGAAATGTGCATACTTAGCTAGATGAAGATAGAGAAAATATTGCTAAAAAATGTACTAAAAATATAGAGAAATTCTTAGCATTAATCCCTTAAAAAGGTTTAAAAATCCCTCAAATATAAGAACGAATTCTTTTATTTTTTCCTTATATTTACGTAAGTAAAATCATAGCGTAACTTACTAATAATCAACAAAAAATACTGTATTGAGTCAATATTCTATCCTAGAAAGAAGTTTCAAAAACTAGTATTCAACTCCTGTTGAAAGAACCTTTTTATAGCCATGTATTAGCTTGTTTAAATAAAATAGTTGTTGATAAAAACCATGAAGTCCAAACGCTTGCTGTTGGCATTCTCTATAATAATCATGCTTTATATATCAATCCGGATTTTTGGTCTAATTTTTTAATTAATCCTAAACACAGATATGGCGTTTTAAAACATGAAATTATTCATATTATTTTAAAGCACACTTTGGTTCACGAACCTTTCAAGGATAGATTACTCATTAATATCGCAATGGATTTAGTAGTTAATCAATATGTGGCTAGAGAGAATTTACCAGATGGAAGTATTTTCCTAAAAACCTTTCCAGAATTAAATTTAGCACCAGAAAAATCTTGGCAATATTATTACGATAAATTAATTGATTTTAAACGTAAACAATTAAATAGTAAAAATGAAAGTAATCATATATCAGCAGGGAATTTAAGTAGAATAACTGGCGATAATTTTGGTATGGATCGCCATCAATTATGGAAATTCGACGAAAAAATAACAGGAGCAGACAGAGTGTTAATTGATAATATTTTGGATAGTATTATTCGCATTGCTCGCAATAAAACTACCTCCAATTTTTGGGGAAATATGCCTAGTAATCTCCAACGACATATTGATGGAATTTTAATTAAACCTGTATCAGATGTGCATTGGCGGAGCATGATGAAAATATTTACTGCTTCTAGTAATAAGACTTATGTTAAAAATTCGATTAAAAGAGTTTCAAAAAGATAGGACACTATTCCAGGTATTAAAATCAAACGTAAAAGTAAATTATACGTTGCTATAGATACTTCTGGAAGTGTAGATAATGATAGTTTAAAAGATTTCTTTTCAGAAATATACCATATTTGGCGAAGTGGATCACAGATTATAATTTCAGAATGTGATGTAGCTATTTCCAGAACATATGAATACAAAGGTATTGCCCCTAAATTCATTTTAGGAGGTGGCGGAACAGATTTTAATGCCCCTATTCAATTGGCGAATGAAGAAATAAATCCAGATGGTATTATCTATTTTACAGATGGATATGCTCCTGTTCCTAAAATCATTTCTAGAAGCCCTATTTTATGGGTGATCACTAAAGACGGATTATCTTTAGATAGCGAAAACCTTAATCAATTTCCTGGTAGAAAAGCAAAATTGAAATAATGAGTAACAATCAATTCCAGTACATTACTTATGGACCAAAATCAACTGCTCATGAAGTCAGTTTGATGATTTCACACTACATAGAAATCCTAAAACGAAAAGGATCTGCGACACCTATGTGTATTTGGGGAACGCATGGAATAGGTAAAACGGAGCTCATCAAAGAATTCGCACAACAAAACGGCTATGGTTTTTCCTATATCGCTCCTGCTCAATTTGAAGAAATGGGCGATTTGCTTGGATTGCCTACCAAAGACATCGAAAATAATACCACCAAATTTCTACCCCCCAGAATGGGTTCCAAGAGAAGAAGGTCCTGGCATATTGCTCATAGATGATGTGAATAGAGCTGATGATAGGATTTTGAGGGGAATCATGCAGTTGCTTCAAAATAATGAGCTAGTCAGCTGGAAATTACCTTCCAAATGGATGATTATCCTAACAGCGAATCCAGATGGTGGCGATTATTCTGTTACGACGATGGATGATGCCATGCTCACCAGACTTTCTCATGCTACCATGCTTTTCGATGTCAAAGAATGGGCAAAATGGGCAGAACGTTCGAATATAGATTCAAGAGGAATTGCTTTTGTTTTGGCTTATCCTGAAGTGATCAATAATAAAAGGACTACACCAAGAACATTGGTTTTGTTTTTTAATTCGATTCAGCATATTGAAGATTTAAAAAGTCAATTAAAATTAGTCCAATTATTAGCCACTGCACACCTTGAAGAAGAAACAGCAGCAGCATTTATTAATTTCGTAAATATGGATTTGGCAATTTTGGTCAGTTCTGCAGAAATATTATATGCGAAGGATTTTACAGCTGTCCAAAATAAATTGGAAGCATTGGTGGTAAGTAGTCCTCCTCGATTGGATATTCTTTCTGTTATTATTACTCGATTGACGTACAGCATTATTTTTCATAAAGAAAAAATAACACCTAAGGGATGGCGAATAAATAATTGTCTGGAATTGATAAGATATTTTTGTGCTAGGCAAGGCGGTAAAAGCCGCGTTACGCCTTAGCGTAATAAGGTTTTGCCAACGCAGCATAGTGCAAAAAGATGAAG
>JBNMOV010000087.1:0-13637 GCA_051275765.1 Maribacter sp.
CGTGTAGAAGATTTCATGGAATTAGGCGAACTAATGGTTTGTGATGCCTTAGATAGAAAGGAATCTTGTGGTGGTCACTTCCGTGAAGAATACCAAGAAGGAGGAGGAGAAGCCAAACGTAATGATGAGGATTATATGTATTCCGCAGCTTGGGAATTTATCCAAGAATCTGATTGGAAACTGAATAAGGAACAGTTGGAATATAAGAACATTGAAGTAAAAACTAGATCGTATAAATAATATTCAGTATTCAAGGTGTGACTCCAAGTCACGCCTTGAATGAGGTTCGCTTTTAGAATATTATTAATGATTTAAAACATCTAAAATTTAGCAAAATGGCTGAAAAGACGATAAATATCAATTTAAAGGTTTGGAGACAAGGTGGATCGTACGGAAACGGGAAATTTGAGGATCATAAACTTCCTAATATAGGAACAGATATGTCTTTCTTAGAAATGTTTGATGTACTGAATGAGAAATTGGTCTCTGAAAAGAAAATTCCAGTTGCCTTCGAACATGATTGTCGGGAAGGAATTTGTGGTACATGTAGTATGGTCATCAATGGTCAGCCACATGGTCCTATGGGAGGAACGACTACTTGTCAGTTGCATATGCGTTCATTCAAGGACAATGCTACGATTGTAGTAGAGCCATTTAGAGCTAATTCATTTCCTGTCATTAAGGATTTGGTGGTAGATCGTTCTTCTTTTGATGCTATCATCCAAGCAGGTGGTTACATCTCTGTCAATACAGGTCAAGCACAAGATGCTAATGCTATTCCTATCGAGAAGGGAGTTTCAGATAGAGCAATGGATGCAGCTCAATGCATTGGTTGTGGAGCTTGCGTAGCTGCTTGTCCTAATTCTTCTGCGATGCTATTTACTGCTGCTAAGGTTTCTCACTTGGCTACTTTGCCACAAGGTGATGTAGAAGCTCAGAGTAGAGTACAGTCAATGGTCGCTCAAATGGATAAGGAAGGCTTTGGTATGTGTTCTAACATCAAGGCGTGTGAAGCAGAATGTCCAAAAGAAATCTCTACGGATAATATCGCATTGATGAACAGAGAATATATGGCAAGTGTACTAGGTTCTGATAAGAAAGCATAAGAACCTTTTACATCATGTTATTGAATTCGTTTCACTAAAAGGCATAGATTTGGACATCCAAATCTATGCCTTTTCTATTTTAATAACCAAATAAATAAGTAACAATGAAAAAATACTATACTATAATTCTATTCGTATTGAGTATTTCAATCGCTCATGCTCAATACGAAATTGGACATCAAGAATATACCATAACAGATGCTTCCAGAGGGAATCGTGAAATTACTGGACACATCTATTATCCAGCAGATATGGCAGGTGATAATGTAAGTTTGGCTAATAATGAATTTCCTTTCATTGTATTTGGACATGGTTTTGGAATGTCTTGGAGTGAGTATCAAATATGGTGGGAAACTTTAGTCGAAGAAGGTTATATCATCGCATTTCCTACTACTGAAAACTCAGTTTTTCCATTCCCTAGTCATGGAGATTTTGGAGAGGATTTAGCCTTTGTTATCAATCATTATATGAATGAGAATGATAATGCTTCGTCCGACTTCTACGAACATCTTACAGGAAAAAATGCGGTGATGGGACATTCTATGGGTGGAGGAAGTAGTTATTTAGCAGCAGGAACTTTCGATGCAGATGTAGAAACTGTAGTCACTATGGCAGCAGCAGATACAGATCCTTCAGCTATTTCCGCTGCTGTGAATATTTCTGTTCCTGTATTGACCATGGCAGGATCTGCTGATTGTGTAGTAATGGGTGGAGGTGCTCCAATAGATATTTATAATGGATTGAACAATACAGCTTATAAAGCGTATGTAGAAATTACAGATGCTAGCCACTGTCAATTTGGTTTAGCTAGTACAGCTTCGCTTTGTACACTTGGAGAGTTTTGTGGTGGTTTTTTGAGTTTACCAGAGCAGCATAACCAAATGTTTTTGAACGCTCAACCTTGGTTGGATTACTTTTTAAAAGGAGATTGTGACGCATGGAGTATTTTTCATGAAAATCTAATCAACAATACTGCACATACTTATCAAGAAGTAGGAACAGGATATGCTTTAGAATTGGAAATAGACCAGGTTATATCTATTCCTGGAGCACTGGGCATGAGCAATATCGGCGGCGGAAATGATTTTACTTACCAATGGTATATGAATGGAAATCTAATACCAGATGAAATATCAGATACTTATCAAGCAACAGCAACAGGAGATTATACCTTAGTCGCAATAAATGAATATGGCTGTGAAATCGAATCTAATACGATATCCTTCATCAATGTATCCAATGAGAACATTCAAAATAATCTTGGATACGATATATTTCCTACATTAGTAGAAAATAAAATTAATATCATATTACATAATAATTCTCCTTTAGAAACGAGATTAGAATGGTTGGATATTGCAGGAAATAGTGTACGATCCACTAATCAAAACCTACGAGAAAATGAAATATTAATTGTTGATATTTCCCATTTTCCTAAAGGAATATACATCTTAAAAATTGTAACAAAAGAAGGTAGTTTTTCAAGAAAGATCGTAAAAATATAATGCGACAATAATCAAATAGTTTACAAAGTGCGATTTCTTCATTGAAATCGCACTTTTTTTATACACTTACTTTGTAATGAAAAACAATTGTATATAACTTTATAGCGTAAATAGTGTAATTGTTATGCGTAGAAGTTGTTTGAAAACTACTTGTGTTACTACCAAACAGCAATTTTTAAACAACTTCGTAAAGTTGATTAGTGATGGATATTATATTTTTAATATTAGGCTTGATAGTGGGAGCGATAGCGGCTTGGTATATTGCTAAGTTTAAATTCGGAGGCTTGGGGGAATCAGAGCTAAAGGAAAAATATGTGGTAAAGGAAGCTTATCTTTCTTTGGAAGCACAGGTAGATGTGATGAAGGCAGACTTGGTAGAAAAAGAACAGGAGATAAGAGAATTTGGCTCATCTATTTCTGCTAAGGAACAAATCGTTATTAATCTAGAAGAAAAACTATACAACCAAAGGGAAGAAGTAGACACCATGCATAAACACATGGAAGATCGATTTGCTAATTTGGCAGAAAGATTATTTGAGGAAAAAAGCAAAAAATTTACACTTCAAAACCAAGATCAACTTTCAGGCTTATTGAATCCTTTTAAGGAGAAATTCAGAGAATTTGAAAATAATATAGAAAAAAGATACTGGGAGGAATCGAAGGAACGTATTTCCTTAAAGGAAGAAATACACCAACTCAGGGACTTGAACATGCAACTGAGTGAGGATGCCAATAATTTAGTGAATGCTCTAAAGGGAGATAATAAATCCCAAGGAGATTGGGGTGAATATCAGTTGGAAGTATTATTACAAAAAGCAGGATTGGAGAAAGGAATTCATTTTTCTACTCAACAATCATTTTTGAATGAAAACGGAAAGCAACATCGCCCCGATCTTATCATTAATCTTCCAGATGATAAACACCTTGTTATTGATTCCAAAGTATCTTTGAAAGCATATGAAGCATACTTTAATTCAGACAATAAAGAAGAAAGAGAAAAACACCTTAGTAATCATATAGCAAGCCTTCGATCACATATCAAAGATCTGGGCTCGAAGAATTATCAAATGTTACATCAGATTAATTCCCCTGATTATTTACTGATGTTTATACCCGTGGAACCGGCTCTCACAGTTGCTTTGCAGAAGGAGTCCAGATTATTTTTGGATGCTTTGGATAGGAATATAGTATTGGTGAGCAACACTACCTTATTAGCAACCATGAGGACGGTTTCATTTATTTGGAAACAAGAAAAACAAAAGAAAAACGTATTGGAAATTGCTCGCCAGAGTGGATTATTATACGATAAATTCTGTAATTTTTCAGAAGACCTCCAAGATATAGGAAGACGACTAGGGCAAGCACAAACTTCTTATGATTCTGCCATGCGTAAAATGTCAGAATCGACGAAATATGGCGATACATTGGTAGGACGAGCAGAACGCATCAAAAAATTAGGAGCAAAAACAACTAAAAGCCTCCCCAAAGAATTAATAGGCGACAAGGAGGAATGATAGAGTTTATTTAAAGCTTGACTTTTGGAAATAAAAACAATTATTTTTTTGATTAAACGAGGCACAAAAAACGGAATTTAGCCCTTAGTTAAATGAGTATTTTTGGAACGAAGTGTAATCGTAAAAAGGATGTCTTTAGTCTAAAAAACTAAGTTTAAATAAGCTCTTTATTCATAATTAGTATTGAAAATGTAATATCACTTACTAAGAGTTTATTATGAAATGAATATTTAAATTACTAATTCACTCTAAATTTTACCTATCGTGATAACCCTAGTATTTTTATCAAAACGGATAAGAAACTTATACTTGGGATCAAAGCATTTATTGGTACAAATGTGATAAACGCAGTTATAGTGTACTTCATGAATATCTGGTGTATCTACCTCTTTCATGATAACCATTTCTGAAAACAAATGATCATAGGTATCAATCACACCAAATTGCATCAATACGAATGTAATATCTCGATAGGAAAAACCTACGTTTAATAATTCCTCCTTGTATTCGCCTACAGTATGATCCTCTTTTGTTCTGTGATAATGAGCTTGTATAGGATCCAGTTTTCCAAAATATACAGGGTTTTCAGCATATGAGTAATAACCATTAATATTCGTATTTAAAGTATCCAATAAAAAAAAGGGTACACTTTTTTTATTGGAATTCGATTTCATAGATCTAGACAATTTAGTTTTAATATATAAAGGAATTAGTTCCTTTATCTGTAATTTTTTTTCTCTGTCAAGAGATATCTTTTCTCGTTGAAAATCTGTTTGCCAATCTACATAGTAACTCGTATTTTCATAATTAATATTCAAATAGGTAGGATTAGAAGAGGATATTTTTTTGGAAGATCCAGATCTGATTCCGCTACAAGCTCCACAAAGAAAGAGAAGAATTAACATAAGGTAAAAGTGGTTAAATGCTCTCTTTTTATTGGACATGGTAACTTGATTCTATGAAAATGATAAAGATATAAAAAGTAATATCCATCATTGCACAATATTTGACAATTACTTTCATAGACTATTCATTACCTTAGAGCATTAATTGATTTAGCATCTATTTAAACAGATTCTTTAATACAATCACAATGAAAAAAATACTACTCTTTCCATTATTTATTATTCTTTTTTCACTTCAAAGTCAAGCACAAACTACTGTTACAGTAGGAGCTACCACGCTTACTGAAAACATAGTGGCGACAGGATTGGACATTCCTTGGGAAATTCTTTGGGGACCAGATGATCATATATGGGTAACAGAACGTACAGGTGAAGTTAAACGCATCAATCCTGAAAATGGAAATATTAATACGATTCTGGATTTGTCTGGTGTTGTTTATAGTTCTAGTGAACCAGGATTATTGGGAATGGCATTGCACCCAGATTTTGAAAATACACCAAAAGTATTTTTAGTATATACCTATTGGCAGGGAAATAATCGTAAGGAAAAATTGGTTGCTTACGATTGGGACGGTATGTCATTATCTAATGAGGCAGTAGTTTTGGATAATATTACAGCAGCAGGTATCCATAATGGATCTAGGCTTTTATTCTTGCCAGATAATACACTATTGATGACCACAGGTGATGTAGGAAATAATACAAATTCTCCAAACTTAAATTCTTTGAATGGAAAGACACTTCGCCTAAATATGGATGGAAGTATTCCTGCGGATAACCCTGATCCAACTAAATATTATTATACATTTGGTAATAGAAATGCTCAAGGAATTTGTATAGCTCCTAACGGAAAAGTTTACACATCAGAACATGGTCAGAATCATTCTGATGAAATCAATGTGATGGAGATGGGTGCTGATTATGGCTGGCCAGAAGTCGAAGGCCCTTGTAATACTAGTTTTGAAGTAAATTATTGTAATACCAATAATATAACAGAACCTATCTGGGCTTGGACAAGTTATTGTATCGCCCCTAACGATTTGGTATATTACAACCACCCTGCTATTCCTGAATGGGAAAATAGCCTTTTGGTATCTATATTAGGAGGAATATCTGCTCAAGAACCAAGAGTTTCTGTACTTACATTGAATGCAGACGGCTCAGAAGTAACGAGTGAGGATGAGTACTTTTCTAATTATGGAAGAATAAGAGATGTTTGTGTTAATCCTAATACTGGTTCAATTTATTTTGCTACCAATGGACCTAGTTATCCTAGTAGCGGACCTAATATGATTGTAGAATACAGCAATGAAGATTTTACCAGCTCTAATGAACCAACACTGAATATCGAAAACCAATTCGTAAAAGTATCTCCTAATCCAATTACAAGTACAGGAAAGCTTGAGTTTTCAGATAGTTTTATAGGTTTTATGTATGATATTATTTCTTATAATGGACAAGTAGTTCAAACTGGAAAAATAGATAATACTTCTATCGAAATATCTAAGAAAACATTGCCTACAGGAGCTTATTATATTAAAGCAACGAATGATAAAGGAACAATTACACAGACTATTATTATGGCAAATTAATTGAATCCTATCATCTGTTTTTTCTTAATAATAAGAGAAAACTTATTACAAAAACTTCCAATGAATTTAATAAATTCATTGGAAGTTTTTGTTTAGGAATCATTATCAATAACTTGTTTATTTAAAACAATATGTTTATATTTGTGGAGTAGATATAATTTTTGTTTTAAAAAATCTTTTGCCATGAAAGATAGAATAAGGTATAAGTTGATGGTACTAAAGCATCAGTTCATTAATCAGAAGGATATAGGAGCCGCTTTTTTCCAAAGAAATTGGATGAAACTGACATTTATATTATTCGCATTTCAGATCATTACATCTAAAGATATTCAGTTTTCTATGGATATGAAATCTGCCAAGGCAGGTATTTATGGAAACGAACAAATAGAGGAAGAAGAAATATTAGATGCTAAAACTATGTCCATTATAGAAAATGGACATTCAGATCCATCCATTCCTCAACCAGCGAATACCTTTTCCAATTTAGGTTTTGTACTGAATCCCAATTATGCCAAAGTACACAAAGTATCCAAGAGGGTAGTGAACCTTCATACAGGAAAATGCAAGGATTATATAGATCAATATGCATCCATCGCTCAAAAGGAAATGAAAAAATTTGGTATTCCTGCCAGTATTAAATTGGCACAAGGATTATTAGAAAGCAATGCAGGAGAAAGTAAACTAGCAAAACATAATAATAACCATTTTGGTATCAAATGCTTTAGCAAAAAATGCAAAAAAGGACATTGCTCTAATTTTACAGATCATTCTCATAAAGATTTTTTCAAAAAATACGACAGCCCAAAATTAAGCTATCGAGCACACAGCGAATTTCTACAAAAAGACAGATATAAGTACCTCAAAAAATTAGGTACAGACGATTACCAATCTTGGGCATATGGACTGAAAGAAGCAGGCTATGCCACAGATAAAAGATATGCAGGTAAACTCATCAGAATTATAGAAGCATTGGATCTTTATGAGTACGATGAATGATACACAATAGCATTGGATCTTTATGAGTACGATGAATGATACACAATATAAATAAACACTAAATATTAATGATGCTCCAGAGGAGTAATCTGTTTATAGTAATCAATGCCTAATCTATATTTTGCGTTCCGTAGGAACAGCCTGTTATTGAATTCGTTTCACTAAAGAGATTGTCCCTCTGGGACATAATAGTTTATGAAAAATCAGCTAGTTATATTTTACCAACGACTTTCCTTAATTTTCTATTGATATTACGAAAGCCATTCATTATCTTTGGAAAACTATCTGAAAATCAAAGAAAATAAAATACCATGGCTGAGATAAAAACTACCCATAAATTCGATTGTACACAAGAAGAATTATTCCATATCATTACAGATTATGGAAATTATTCAGACTTCTTAAATGAAATAAAATCTTGTGAAGTCCTCAAGGAAGTAGGAGGACGACAACTGGTAGAATATAAAATATCTGCTATCAAGAGTTTTACCTATAGACTTTGGATGGAAGAAGATTGGGATGAATTCAAGGTAACTTGGACTTTCGAATCTGGTGATTTATTCAAAGCCAATAATGGTTTTTGGTCACTAAAAAATTTAGGTAGCCAGTGTGAAGCCACTTATCGCGTAGATGCAGAAGTAAAAATGTTCATTCCTGGAACAGTATTGAAGACATTAATTAACGTCAATCTTCCTGCCATGATGAAATCATACGAGAAACGATTGACTGAAGTTAGTTATGAGTAATTAACTATTTCACGAACTTCAAAAGTTTTTAAAACTTTTGAAGTTTTGTCAAACAATAGCTAAGCTCTGCTAAACTAAAACTTCAGAAATCTTCAAGATTTCCTAAGTTAAGAAGATAAAAGCACAAAAAAAGAAGCCACTCAAAAGAGTGGCTTCCCTATTTATATCCTTAGATATTCTCTAAAATACGCTTAGCAATACCAGTAGATACCACAGTATAATGTGAAAATTTCATACTGAATGTGGCACGACCAGAACTCAAAGCACGTAACTTTCCTACATAACCAAACATCTCAGACAAAGGAACATCAGCCGTCAAAACGACATGGCTTTGTTGAATATTTTGAGCTTTAATAATGGCACGTCTACGATTTAAATCTCCAATGATGCTACCTAAATTTCCACTAGGTACATGGACTTCCACTTCCATCATCGGCTCTAATAAACGAGGACTCGCCAAAGGAGCAACAACCTTGAAGGCATCTTTTGCCACGATTTCAAAAGCCAAAGGCTTCGATTCCGTAGCATGAGTTTTACCATCAATGAGGCTTACTTTCATATGTGCTATTGGATAACCTGCCAAAATGCCATTGTTCATCATGGAAGCGAAGCCTTTTTCCACACTAGGAATAAATTCCCTTGGAATGACTCCTCCTGTAATTTTATTCACGAATTGGAGATGTTTACCTTCCAGTTTGAAAGCATCACTTTGCAAATAATTCATATCCGCAGGACCAATTTCAACTTCAATTTCAGCAAAAAGACCAGGACCTCCCGTAAACTTTTTTAGTCGTTCCCTATGCCTTATTGTAGTTCCTAATTCTTCTCGATAACTCACTTGTGGAGCACCAGAAAGAATAGGCACATTGAAATCATCTTTCAAACGCTGGATGAGAACATCGAGATGTAATTCGCCCATACCTTTGATGATAGTTTGTCCAGATTCCTGATCTACCGTGACCTTAAAGGTCGGATCTTCATCCGCCAATTTGCCTAAAGCAATACCTAGTTTATCTAAATCCTTCGTTAGCTTAGGTTCTATAGCTATGCTGATGACTGGTTCTGGAATGAACAAAGATTCCAAGATTACAGGATAATCCAAAGCAGAAAGTGTATCTCCTGTCCGTAGATCTTTAATACCTACCAAAGCTGCAATATCTCCACATTGGATAGTAGGAATATTACTGTGCTTATTGGAATGTACTTGATACAAATGTCCTGCACGAACTTTTTTGCCTGTCCGCACATTAAGGATAGCATCTCCTGCATTTAGACTACCAGAATAAACTCTGATAAAGGTCATTTTCCTATTTTGTTTATCCAAGAGAATCTTGAAAACCAAAGCAGAAAATGGAGCATCTGTCGCTGTAGAAATATTGATTTCCTCATCAGTTTCAGGATGTTTACCCTTTATTTCAGGTGCATCTAATGGCGATGGCAAATAAGCTGCCACAGCATCCAATAAAGGTTGAACACCTTTATTGCGATAAGCTGCACCCATCAGAACAGGAACGATCTCCATATCAATTGTTGCTTTTTGCAAAGCATTAATGAGTTCGGTTTCAGTAATGGAAGCAGGGTTTTCCAAATGTTTTTCCAAAATCACATCATCAAATTCTGCTAGTGTTTCCACTAAAATACCTTGATAATGCTCTGCTGTTTCGATCAGATGTTCTGGAATATCTGTGATCTGTAATTGATCTACATCCTCCTCATTCCAAATAATGGCTTTCATCTGAATAAGATCCACTACACCTTGGAAATTATCTTCACCACCTATAGGAATCTGTATTGCTACAGAGCTAGATCCTAGTTTTTCCTCAATCTGGCGAACGACTTTAAAAAAGTCAGCCCCCATCTTGTCCATTTTATTGACAAATGCGATTCTAGGAACAGCATAGCGATTCGCTTGTCGCCAAACAGTTTCTGATTGCGGTTCTACTCCAGAAACAGAATCAAAAACAGCTACCATACCATCAAGTACACGCAAAGCACGTTCGACTTCAATCATGAAATCCACGTGACCAGGCGTATCTATAATATTGATATCAAATAATTGTTCTTTCCAATTCCATTGTGTAAATGTAGCGGCAGAACTAATCGTAATACCTCGATCTTTTTCCTGTTTGGTACTATCCATTTCAGAATTCCCTGTATGAGTTTCCCCAATTTTATGAATCCTACCAGAATAATAGAGAATACGTTCCGTGAGGGTCGTTTTACCCGCATCGATGTGTGCTGCAATACCAATATTTCTTAATCTTTGAAGAACTTTAGTTTTCATTATTAAAATGTTGAAAAATGAAAACATCTGTCTGGCATCTAGTTGTGTAAAAGTACAATACCTCGTATTATACATCAACATCAGACGTCAAAATAAAATTATTATAAGTTGTGTGAAACGCAACAAAGTATTAGACTAAATAATTCTTAATTGATTTTCATAGAAAATCAATTAAGAATCTAAAATCTAGTATCTAATGTCTAAAATCTATTGCGGTTTACGCAAAAATAAGGATCTGGATTATACAGAAGCATAGGAATGCCAGTCTAGCTCCTGTAGCTAGAATAACAAAGCATAGGAGTCGAAAGGCTCGCTAATCTGTTGAAAGTAAGAATGAAGGTTCTCATGATAAAATATTTTTCTGCTGTTATAACGAAGGAGGATGGTTTTTAGTTCCCGAGGTATTCAACTAATTCAAGCAGTAACTATTCAACCACAAATTTGTAATTATAATAATAATATACCTATCTTTGCGGCAGCCGCTGAAAATGCATTGCATGATCTTTTTCGGTTAACTAAAAATTATAATAAAATGCCTACTTATTTAGATGGAGGAAAACTCCAAGAAATTTTTAAGGAGTATGGTGGATCTGAGAAAAATACAGGTTCTACTGAAGCTCAAATTGCATTGTTTACATTCAAGATTGCTGAATTATCAGAACACTTGAAGTCTAACCGAAAAGACCACTCTTGTCGTCGTTCTTTATTGAAGATGGTAGGTAAGCGTAGAAGACTGTTGAACTACCTTTCTAAGAGAGATCTTGAAGGATACCGTGCATTACTTGTGAAGTTAGGACTAAGAAGATAATTTTTTCTATATTCATTATAAAAAAGCCTGTGCTACAAAGTAGTACAGGCTTTTTTTTTGAGCTAAGCCCAATTATCCTCTAAAAATTAAACACTAAAATCCAAAAGAGCCTTAAAAACAAATCTTATTCTGAATAAATGTATTTTTATTCGAAGATAAGCAATCGTTGATTTTCTATTTTTCCGTTATAAATAAACTTGACAGAATATAGCCCTGCTGTCAAGTCTGGTAATGATAATTCGTTGGTTCCTTCTGATAATGTGGTTTGATATTTCAATCTTCCATTGTTATCAAAAATGAATACTTCTGTAGGTTCAATTGGAATATCCATTTGAATTAGGCTAGAACGAGTTGGGTTTGGATAAATAGAAAATATTAAATTTATTTTTTCAAACTTATATTCAATTCATATTTGGCAATAGATTGTGCTATAATTTTAGTTTTATTTTCATTCAACAACTGCTCACTTGTTTCTATATAGGCTTTATAATACGTTGAGGCTTTATCAGATTTATTTAAGGCATCCCAACTTTTAGCCAACCAATTATAGTTATTCCTTTCTACTTCTAATACTCCTACATTCTTAGTAATTTCAAGGCTTTTCATACTTAAATTAATTGCTTTTTGATAAAAGCAGAACCTGCAAGATGTTCATAAGTTATGGCAAGACCTCTCGATTCTTTTGTGAATTGTTAGGCTTTTAAAGCATGATTAAAATAAGGTTCAGCTTCAGTATATAAGCCTTGTCCTCTCATGGTTAGCCCCATATTATTCAAAGGAGTACCATAGTTAACTTTAGTATTTATCGCTTTATGAATTTCTATAGATTTTTTAAAACATTGGGAAGCTTTAGTATAGTCGCCTGTTGCCAAAAAACACAATCCGATATTATTTTGAGTATTTGCGATGCCTTTTTTATTATTCGTTTCTTCTTTTTTTGCTAAGGTTTTTTATGATAAGAAATAGCTTTTCCATAATCTTCAATCGAATGATATAAATTATCGATATTATTCCAATTATATTCCAAACTTTGAAGATTATTCAATTTTTCATTTATAGCTAATGATTTGAAATAATATTTGAAAGCAGCAGAATAATCCCCCTGTTCCATATAATTTATCCCTATAGAACTAAAAGACTGTTGAATATTCAGAGAGTCTTTTAGCGGTAAAGCTCGGTTGATAGCATCGAAATAATAAACTCTTGCAGAATCATATTCGCTTAGGAGTGTTGAATAAATAACTGTCCGTTTTGACGTCATCTTTTTGCACTATGCTGCGTTGGCAAAAACCTTATTACGCTAAGGCGTAACGCGACTTTTACCGCCTTGCCTAGTACAAAAATATCTTATCAATTCCAGATACTTATTTATTCGCCAGCCCTAAATACACTGTAAAGTAAGTAATGTTAACTTTTTAAAGTGCCTTTTGTTCCAACTCTGCTTCACGTCCTCGCCTTAATAGCTAAGGCTATTAGGCTGCGGGCGTTCATTGATTTGATACAAAATTCATCCTTCAAATTTTTAACTAATTTACTTTACAGTGTACTAAATACACTGTAAGGTAAATAAGTAACCGTTTTGTCTGCTTAGTTTTAGCTATGCGTCGTTAAAAACTCCTTAAATAGCTACGGCTATTCGCGTCATTTTTGCCTAGCCTAACTAAAAATTAAGCGATTCAAAACTGCAACCTATTTACCTTACAGTGTACTTAACGCTAAAAAGGAATTCCCCGTATTATTTTGAATAGAAGTGATCAAATCAAATGCTTTTGCTTTGGTCGCATAAGTGGATGCATTCTTATAGAAATGGATCGCTTTTTCAGCATTTCCTTTGGCTCGATAAACCAAAGCTAATGAATGATTAGAATTGGAAACTCTTATATAGTCTTTTATTTCGTGAGTTATTTTAATAGATGCTTCAGTATGTTTAATCGATTTGTCAGATTGATTTGAAATTTTGAAAATAGAGGCAATGTAATTGTGTACTCTAGCCATTACTTTTAAATGTCTTCCTTCCTCTGACAATTCGAGAGCTTCTTCAGTGTATTTCATCGCTTGGTCAGTATCTGTATATTTAAGTTTCCAACTCAATGAACTCAATGCATCAATAGGAATGGTGTCTTCTACTTCACTTACTAACAAATTCTTATAAGGCTATCAATATCTTCCTAAGCCTTTAAA
>JBNMOV010000088.1:0-13635 GCA_051275765.1 Maribacter sp.
AAACGAAAGAGAGGAACGAAGACCCGCCAATTATTTTCTTTTGTGGATGAAGGCTATGAATCTGCAATGAAAGGTAAGGGATATTTGGTTTGTGAAGGATTTGTTTCTGAGGTGAATGATGGCAAGGAAACGCTATTGGTTTTGGATTATACGGTACAAAGTAGGACTGGTAGAGATGAATATGGTGGCTTTAATAAAGGTGGCGGATTAATTATTTCATTAATAGATGGTTCTTTTGTAACATTGGAAAATACAATGACCAATAATGGAACAATTAATGTTGGAAAATCGACGACGACATTCAGAGGTTATTACCTTTTGTCTAAGTCTAATATAAAGATGCTAATGACTTCTGAAGCTACTTATGCTAAGGTCGTTTGGTTTGGAGGATTTGAAGATTATGAGATTTATGAAATGGACTTTTTTAGAGATAAATTAAGCTGTTTAAAAGAAACGAAATAGAAAATGTTAGGATTAAAATTACCTACAGACCCTAGATGGGCGAATCTAGCTGAAAAAAGCTTAGAAGAGATATTGACGGATCATGCTTATTGTGAACAAAAAGCGGCGACTTCTTGTATTACTCTTATCCAGTTTTATCCAGAAAAAAAAGAAATGGTGAGAGAATTAGCTCCTTTAGTGACAGAAGAATGGGGACATTTCCGATTGGTCTTGCAAGAATTAGATAAAAGAGGATTGGAGCTAGGCAGGCAAAGAAAGGATGAGTATGTGAATGCACTGCTGTCTTTTATCAAAAAAGATGGTTCTAGGGAGGATCGATTAATAGAGAAATTATTATTGAATGCCTTAATTGAAGCTAGAAGTTGTGAACGATTTCGGGTACTTTCTTTGAATATTGGAGAAGAAGAATTAAGAAAATTTTATCATAAATTTATGGTTGCAGAAGCTGCACATTATAAATTGTTTCTAGACTTAGCAAAGCTGTATTCTAGTGAAGAATGGGTGAAGAAACGTTGGCAGGAATTTTTAACTTTTGAAGCGGATTTAATGTCTAAATTAGAAATAAGAGGGGATAGGGTTCATTAATTAAAAAAAAGGAAGATGATTTATCATCTTCCTTTTTTTTAATTAATGAACTTGAAATAAAATATCGACCAAATAATAATAGTATAAGTAGCAATTAATAACCAAATAAAAATTCCATATTTAGGTATTTTTTCAATGTCTAAATTTTTGTTATTGCTATTTAAAATGTCTCTACTTTTAAATCCCCAAAAGGACATTAATCCAAAGGAAATAATACCACTTATACATAAGAATAGGATAAGAAAATCTTCCTTTGCTCTATGGCTAGGATGTTCTATGAACAGATAAAGACAAAGAACAGATGAAAGAAATCCAATAATTCCAGTCAGTATCCAAATAAAGGAAAGGTGCCCCTTGTAATTGAGCGTTATTTCTTCAAAAGTATCTTCTGCAGTTAATTCACTTTCGTCTAGTATCATGATTCTTTTATTGCTACCATACTGAATATCCCCAATATAATTAATCCACCTAAAATAATTGGTATCCAAGTAATTACCCTAAATTTATGTCCCCATAAAAGCCATTTTTCTTTTTGCTTAAAATGAGCTAAAATATATAAGGAAGAAGAATAACTAGCTGTAAAATAAGCAAAAAAAATTAATAGGAGAACTATTCCTCCAATGACCAAACCTTGATCACGATTACTGCTAATATCAAATTTCGCAAGATAATTTCTATTCATTAATGCATTCCAATAATTTCCAAAAATATCCAGCATATAATATCCAGTTATTATTATTGGAATAAAAGTCAATAAGCCAATCCAAGCATATTTTTTAAATATTTTATCCAATATTTATTGAGGTTTTTCTTCTTCGATATCTTCAATAACAACAGGTGGAATCAAACTTACCTCAACCAAAACTGGCTGATGATCAGAATATTTGAAATCCATATTAATTCCTTCTACTTTATCTACTTTTAAATTAGGAGAAATTAAAAAGAAATCAATTAAATTAATTCTGGATTCCCCTTTTTTATAAGGATCTTTTAATGCACGATTTGTTGGAGTGACTGGATCATATGCCCAGTTCCAATCAGCAAAATAATCTTTAGGAATAATCATTCCTTCTGGATTTTCTAATTCCTTACCACCAAAACTAGCAGGAACTATTCCATCTGGTCGCTGATTCCAATCACCTCCTATAACTAAGTAATTTCCTTGTTCATATTCTGTTTGGAATTTACTTTTCAAATAATCCATCTGAGCCTTTTTTAAGGTGCCTCCAGAATCATAAGCAGAGTTGTGAATATTGACTAAGATAAGCTCTTTTTCATCCGCCATAGGATAGCGATGAAATGCTGCACATCTGTCCAAATGGAAAATTCTATCTGGCCAAGGATATTCGCCTGGCAATTGATAACGAGTTGCTTTGCTTGGTGTATATTTGGAAAAAGTACCTAAACCACTTTCCATTTTTCCCATCACATTCCAAGGTTCAAAAACAGGTAATGGAACTCTTGGAGCTCTATAATTTACAGCGAAGGTCGAACTATATTGAGATAGTTTTTCCTCGTATTTCTCAAATTGATTGATTTTATAGCTACGTCTAGAACCAAAATCTACTTCCTGCAACATGAAAAAATCTACATTTGGGTGACTTCCTAAAAAACTCAAGGCACCATCGATATTTTTCTCTACATTTTCTTGTGTAGTCCTTACTGTTTTTCCTTTGGAAGTCAAAAATCCACCACTATCATAGAAAAAATCTGATTCCTCTCCCAAACCACCATAACCTACATTCCAAATGACAAAGGAAAGCGTGCTATCTTGGATAGTAGTCAGTTTATTAGGCTGTTCTATTTCTAAGGCGATGACTTCCTCTGGCTGGAAATCTGTAGCGGTGCCATGGGCTATAGTCAAAACCACATATAAAATAGGAATCAACAATATCCCCAATATGATTTTCAATATTTTCTTAACTATTTTCATAATACAATATTTTAGAACATGTTTAAAAAATTCATAAATTGATTTTCAAGGATTTAAGGTTTTGGCGAAAAATCGAAGAAGGAATTCGCCGGGGCAAATGACTGATTTGATTTGAAGTCAAGTTCTTGAAAAATTGGGAATCAAGCAAGAAAATTTTAAACATGTTCTTAATTAGAAAGGTAATGTACGGCTTTAGCGATAAAAGCAGAAATTTAATGTTTTATTTTAATCGTAAGAATTCAAGAACTACTGTATTATCTTTCTGTTTGTGCTTTTGTTTGCTAAGACGCAAAGCATCGCGTCTCTACATTTTTTCTGTTGTAAAAATGTATGCTTTTTTCACTGTTCATTTTTTACTCTTTCACTGAATTAATTTCCCTCCTTCTTCTCCAACTAAAGAGCCAATAGCTACGCCCATTCCTCCCATCCTTACTGCGACAGCGATTCTTTCACTGATGCTTTTAATGATAGGACGCTTCGTTTTTCCTACGCCTAATATGCCGCTCCACCACATATCTACCTCAAAATCAGTATTAGGTAATATAATTTCTTGGAGCATTTTTAATAAATTATCTTGAATCAGTTCTGTAGTGCCAAATCGTTCTGTTTGTTCTTTCAAAGGACTTAAATTCCGTCCACCACCAAATAAGATTCTATCGCCCACATTTCTAAAATAATAGTAGCCTTCATCATAATGAAAGGTACCTTTTACTTTAAGGTTAGGAATGGGTTTTGTAATGAGTACTTGATTTCTTGCAGGAATTAGATCTATGTCATTTAGCAGATTTTTTGCGAATCCATTCGTAGCTACGAGCATTTTTTGACTCATGATTTCTCTGCCATCATCCAAGGAAATGAAAATTCCATTGCTTTGTTCTTCATAGTGATTGACAGCCGCACCATTATATATTTTTACCCCTAATTGAATAGCAATTTCTAATAGTTTTTTCATCATTTCTCCTGTATCAATATGACCTTCAGCAGTATTCAATATCAGATGTGATATTTGATGAAATCCAAAACTATTAATTTGATTATCAGCTAATTGATAAATATTTTTCCTACCAATAATTGAAGCTAGTTTATGATTAAAATAATCAATTTTTTCTGCACATTTTTCGAAATTATTATCGTCATTCTCTCTGAATAATTCATAACCTCCACATTCATCATAACATAATTTTTCTCCTGTTAAGGAAAGCAATCTCTGCAATCCTGCCCATCTTTTTTCAACTAATTCAAGCACTTCATCTTCTGGCATGTGTTCCAAGTCATCCAATAACTCAGAAATGCTTCCAAAACAAGCAAAACCTGCATTTCTAGTACTCGCACCAGAAGGCAACATTCCTTTTTCTAATATGATTACATGGCTATCAGGATTTTGCTGTTTTAGAGATATAGCAGCATTTAATCCCACGATTCCACTACCAATTATAGCATAATCTATATCCTTAAAAAAGGATATTTTTTCCCAATAACTGAGGCGAGGTTTGAACATGTGTTAATATTAATTAATAAGTTTTTCAATACTTTTAACAACTTTTATTTTATAAAAGTCTTACTTTTAAGATTGAAAAATCGTGAATATAATCAGAAATTAATGCTTCTAGCATAACAATTCTATTGCATTGGATAACGTTTTTTCTTGAAACTTAATAACTATATTATACGTTATTATTAGTAACTTTTCCTTCATTTTTTGTAACTGAAATTATTATATCATGAGAATGTTCCTATTCGTTTTCTTTTCTCTCTGCCTAAGTACACAAATTCTAGCACAAGGTGAAATAGCTGATCCTCTAGGTCCAGAAGAAATGGATAAACAAGCTAATTTTTTTTTAGATAACTTAAATGATGCCAATAATCCAAACGAAAATGGCGAGATACGATTATTCATGTATCTCACAGAAGATGGAGAATATAGAAAAGAGGAAACCTGGATAAATCCAAGAAATGTCTATCAGTTATATGTGACTAGTACACCAGAAACAGCAACGACATTTCCATTGGAAATATTGAGTTTCCCCCACCTACAAACCTTAGTTTTTCCATTATGGAAATTTGAAGAAGTACCTTCTGCCATATCGTATTTCCCTAATTTAGAATATTTGGATTTGCAAGGAGCACCTATCACGACTTTGCCAAAAGAATTGGAAAATTTACAGTATTTACAATCAATTAATCTGAGCCAGACAAAAGTAACGAAGGATGAAATTGAAAACCTAAGGGAAATTATGCCTAAGGTAACGTTCTTCCAATAAATGTATATTCTACTTTAGTCGAAAAACAGCAACACAAAAAACGCCTGTCAGATCTAATCTGATAGGCGTTTTTTAATGTGTTGGCTTTTCCTAGAGTTTGTTATAAGTTTGATGTTCAAGTGAAATATCAAATTCTTAGCAAACTCTTATATATAAATCCTAATCAATAGTAGGAACATCAGCTCCTCCCAATATGCTAGATACTACAGACTGTTCCAAAGAAAAGTTGTTAGGACAACCCATTCCTCTGTTACAAGAAGTAAATGCTACTGCGAATGCTGCAATAATAGCGAACGACACCATCGAATTTTTGATATTCTTTTTCATAATATTAAAAGTTTAATACAAAAGTAATTAAAAACAAATCAGACACAAAATGAATAGAGTGTATTTGAAGACATTTATAGGTAAAATGTTAAATCAAATCATCCTTTTTAATGTATAATAAACTTCGATAGGCATATAAATTGTTGGTTTCGATGTATAAACGTGCCTAAAAACGAGCTTATTACCTGATTTGTGAGACTAGGCAAGATTTAACTTAGCTTTAACAATTTTCATATAATTTTTCATCAATTTGGTTTTTCTATTATGAAAACCGAGAACACCTCTGTATATTTCCGAAATGAGAATACACTTAATCGCCGTAGGCGGAAGCATCATGCATAATCTAGCTATAGAATTACAGCGTAAAGGTCATATCATCACAGGATCTGATGATGAAATCTACGATCCGTCTAGGTCACGTTTAGAGAAGTATGGATTATTGCCAACTAGAGTAGGTTGGTATCCAGAAGAGAATATCACAAAGGATTTGGATTGTGTTATTTTAGGTATGCACGCTCGTCCAGATAATATGGAACTTCGAAAGGCGAAGGAATTAGGCGTTAAGATTTATTCCTTTCCAGAGTTCGTTTATCAGCAATCCAAGAAAAAGAAAAGAGTAGTAGTAGGTGGAAGTCATGGTAAAACGACGACGACATCTATGATCATGCATGTGCTCATGCACAATGATGTAGAATATGATTATTTGGTAGGTGCACAGCTAGAAGGTTTTGAGTTGATGGTGCGATTGAGTGATGCTCCTATCATTATTTTGGAAGGAGATGAGTATTTGTCCTCGCCAATAGATAAACGGCCTAAATTCCTTCATTATAAGCCGCACATTGCGATCATCACTGGTATCGCATGGGATCATATTAATGTATTTCCCACATTTAGTGGCTATGTGAACGAATTCCGTAATTTCATACAAGGAATGCGAGATGGTACGAAGTTATTTTATTATGGCTGGGATGAGCACCTACAGAAATTGATATTGGAAAATGAGCATTATTGCGAAGCCAAATTATATACGCAGCCATCATACAGAATAGAAAATAGCAGAGCTGTATTACAAACGGATACAGGAGATGTTCCATTAAAGATATTTGGAAAACATAATCTGGAGAATTTACAAGCTGCTTGGTATGTTTGTAAGGAATTAGGTTTGTCTGATCAGCAATTTTTGGAAGCGATTGCGACGTTTAAAGGAGCAGCGAGAAGATTACAACATTTAGGAGGAAACAAAATTACGGATGCTTATCTAGATTTTGCTCATGCACCTTCTAAGGCGAAAGCGACAGTAAACGCAGTAAAATCTTTAAATCCGGAACGTAAACTCATTGCTTGTTTGGAATTGCATACTTTCAGCTCATTGAATAAGGATTTTCATCCAGAATATAAGAGTACATTGGCAGAAGCAGATGAAGCTTTCGTGTTTTATTCTGAGCATACGCTGGAAATGAAAAAACTTCCTTATTTCAAGCCAGAAGAGTTAGCTGCACATTTCAATCATCCAAACCTACAAGTCATCACAGATTCAGATGAATTATATAGGAAATTGAGTATTAAGTATTATGGTAATACTAATTTATTATTGATGAGTTCTGGTAGATTTGGAGGAATGGATATGGAGACGTTGTTGGAAAAGGTATTGCTTTAACTTTGATAAATCTTTTCGGTTTGCTAAAGCTGAGTTGAGTATTGATATTTGAAATAGTTTCAATTTGAGCTTAATTAGCCTAATTTGATGTGTTATAAAAAATAAATCATTAGGGAAATGATAACAATACAGGAATTGTTGTACAATAGGGGACTTGATAAAAATTCGCGAGTTAAGCTAATTAGGCATAAGGATAAATTGACTGACCTAATAATAACTTGTATAAAACCGATAAGGAAAATTTTCTAAAATATCAACGAGAGCAAGGAAAAGACGTTTTTAAAATGTTGACTACATATGTATCATTTATTGGTGAAAAAGGTAGGTTATCAAGATTCATTGGAGTTTTTAAAATATTAAGTTGTAAAAAACTTCCTAAAAAAGAAAATAGTATTGATCGGGGATATTATCAATTTGAATATCAGATTGAATAAGAACCACTCAAATTTGATGACTTAAAAGAAAGAGTAATCATTGATTGTGGCAAAGGAACTTTAAGTTGGAATCAATGGATTAAAAATATTAAAGAGGTGGTAGAAATACAGCCTGGGCTTCATTATCGACAATTATCAGATTATTTTGAGTTTATTCTTAAGTTCCAAGAGTTAAAGGAAATGATCTTGAACCAATATAAGGATTGGAAGCGAATGTTATCTATTACAAAAGGGGTATATTTGATAAATGATACTCAAACAGGGAAATTATATGTTGGCTCTGCATATGGAGAGCAAGGTATTTGGGGAAGATGGTCGAAATATGTTTCTACAAGAGGACATGGGAATAATAAAACATTGAAACAATTACTGATTTTGGATAAAGATTATGCGATTAACTTTAGATTTTCCATACTAATGTTACTTCTAAAAATAATTACGCCAGACCAAGCAATTGCCCAGGAAAAATTATTTAAGAACAAATTAGGGACTAATTCATTTGGGCTTAATAATAATTGAAGATGAAAAATAAACACGAACTTGTTATCCATTACTTATAAAAATATAGAAATATGAAATATTTATCAATTTTAATAGTTTGTGCCTTTCTATTGGGCTGCACGAATAATTCAACTGAAGAAAAATCTGCAGCAGTAGAAGCAACAAACGTAGAACCTGGAACCGATAATTCTAATCTTGATACGAAAGTAGCTAAGGTTAAAAAGGTCGGAATGGATTTAGATAATATCGCAGCAGAAAGTGATCCAATAAAAGATATCAGACAGAAATTTAATGCCATCAATACAGCTAAAGGAAATGGTGAATTGATGATGGATAGCATCGTCTACGAATGTCCTGATTATCCTAACTATGGTACGGTTTATTATTACAAAAAAGATGATAAAGTTCAATTGATTAAACATTCATTTAGTGATGGAGCTCATGGTGGCAGAAGCATTGAATATTATCTTTGGGATAATGAATTATTTTTTGAATTTATAGATGAAAATTATTGGACGTTTGATACAAATAATTCAAGTGATGGAACGATGTCTAACACAGTGGATTATTACACAGAAATGAGGTATTATTTTAGTAAAGGAGAGTTGATTAAATGTTTAGAGAAGAAGTTTGAATACAAAACAGCTAATAAGAGAAATCCTACATCGAACGAAGTTTCTAATAAGGAAGTAGAATGTAAAGGAGCAGAATTACTACTCAAGGATTTTTATGAATTACGGGAATTACCAGAAAGGAACTTGAAAGAGGGAGATTGTATTTGGGAATTGGATGAGGATTAGAATAAATAATACTAAATGAGTAAACCAAAAGTAAAATTCATAGATCTCAATCGCATCAAATACAAAGAAGCGTGGGATTATCAGACTCGTTTGCATGAGGAACTGAAAGCGATTAAGAAACATAATAAATTCAAGGAAGAATCCGAGGAAGAAAAAGAGCAGAAACACTATTTGCTATTTTGTGAGCATTCACACGTATATACGTTAGGAAGAAGTGGCTCAATGGATAATTTATTATTGAATGAAGAGCAATTAGAGCAAAAGGAAATTGACTTTTTTCCGATCAATCGAGGTGGGGATATTACTTATCATGGACCTGGACAAATCGTAGGTTATCCTATACTAGACTTAGAATTTTTCTTTAGAGATATTCATAAATATGTACGAATTATTGAAGAAGCGATCATTCATACTTTAGCAGAATATAAAGTAGAATCGGGTAGGATAGAAGGCATGTCTGGCGTTTGGCTAGAAGCCAATGAGAAAAATCCTCAACGTAAAATATGTGCAGTAGGTATTCATCTCAGTCGTTGGGTTACGATGCATGGTTTTGCTTTTAATGTGAATACAGATTTATCGCTTTTTAAAAACATTATTCCATGTGGAATTGTGGATGATAATAAAACGGTTACTTCTTTAGCTTTTGAATTAGGGGTGAAGGAAATGGATATGGAAGAAGTGAAGAGGAAAGTTCGTGCACATCTGGCTGATTTGATAGAGTTTGAGTATGTGTAAAAAAATCAATGGAAACCAGTATCTGGCAAATCCATCTCCTCATGGAATAAATCCCCATTTAGCAACATAGAATCTACTGGACCTTCTATTTTTATATCAAAAGCACCAGTATCATTAATAATACTGTCATTATTTTCATAAGCCATATGAGTATTGGGAGCTTTTTTTCTTCGAGGTTGTTTATTCAAGTTGATATTATCGATGTAGCCAAATATGTTGGATAATTCCTCATCCGTTAGATCTGGAAAAGAAGTCATGACCACAGGCTGCCATTCTTTCCACAAAGCCACGGCATCCTCCTCTCCAGAAGCGATCATCTCCTGACTATTTCTAGTAAATGCATATAGCCATTCCTTGCTTCTTTTTCTAGTTACGCCACCTAGTGCTGGACCAGTCAGTTGAGAAACCAATGTACCATGACAACTCGCACAATAATTAACGAATAGCTTTTCGCCAAGAACAATTTTTTCATTGACATTTAATGCTATAGGATGATTTTCTCCTTCTATTTCTTGAATACTCTGGAATTGCTGAAAAAACCAAACCATCAAGATGACAGTCGTGATCGCCCCTAAAGTCAAGAGCGGCATCCTCACTCCATAAGAAGGAGGTTGCTGTATTTCTTGCTCCACATCTTTCCAAACAGATCGAGGAGGCTTCACAGAAAATCCCTCGGTTTTCTTACTGATGAAGTCTTCAAAATCTTCCCGCTCTTTCATATCATTTCGTTTTCTCGTAATAAATTTTGTATAGCTTTCTTTGCTCTGAAATATTGTGAACGGGAACCACTCTCAGTAATACCCAATCGCTCTGCAATTTCCTTATGCGAATAACCCTCTATTGCAAACATATTGAAAACCATACGGTATCTAATAGGCAATTGTATGATGAGATTAACAATATCCTTTGCATGAATTTGAGAATCTTGTTCATCATATGTTTTCATCAAACGCTCCAATTTTGCTTCCTCCTCAAAACTGATTCTCTTATTTTTAGAAATATACCGGATAGCAGCATTCGCCATTACTCTATCCATCCAGTTTGCCAAGGGAGAGTTTCCCTTAAAACTATGTAAGCCCCTAAAAATGCGAATAAAACCTTCTTGAAGAATATCCAATGCATCATTGTTATCACGAGCATACCTTAGGCATATCCCATACATCCGACTTTCATACCTATAGTACAATGCCGACTGAGATTGACTATTACCTTTTAGGCAATCACTGACCAATTCCGCATCTGAATCCCCCATTATCTAGTTTTGCTACTATTATGATACAATATTAGGTGCATTTGTTACAATCTATCTCTATTTTATTCTAATTTATATAAAGTTCATTAAAATTATTGTTTTGAATTATTCTAAATAAATAAAGAGGTACTGTCATTATTGAGTAGTTTTCTTTTAATACATATATTTGTAATCAATATAATATTCAAGACAAATATTAATCTGTTGACAAGCGAAAAGTCGAAATTTATATGAATTGGTTTATTCAATTTCTAACATCATCCATAGGAAAGAAACTCATTATGAGTTTGACTGGATTATCATTAATCCTTTTTCTTCCTGTACATTTACTAGGTAACTTGTTACTTCTTAATGACGATGCAGGTGCATCCTTCAATCATTATGCTCATTTTATGGGGACTAATCCATTAGTTCAGCTATCTGCTAAGGGTTTGTACTTCTTCATTCTGTTGCATGCAGTCCAAGGTATTCTTATATACCTGAAGAATAGAAAAGTTAGTGGGAAAAAATACGCTGTTGCATCCAAAGCTAATGTTACATGGGCTTCAAAAAACATGATGTGGCTAGGGATCTTAATATTGGTTTTCTTAGGAATTCACATGGGAGATTTTTGGTTTGCTACTAAATTTCAAGAATGGCCAGTTGCTGAGTTAGGTAGAGAGAATATCAGTTATGGAGGAGATGAAGCAATAAAAAATTTATACAACAAAGTACAATTGTCTTTTAATTTGCCCATTATTTTGGCAGTTTATATCATATCAATGATTGGTTTAGCATTCCACTTACTTCATGGTTTTGCTAGTTCATTCCAAACTTTAGGATTAAACCATAAGAAATATACTCCTTTCATTGAAATAGTTGGAAAAATATATGCTATAGCTGTTCCAGTACTATTCGCTCTTATTCCAATAATGATGTTTCTAGGAATAAAGTCGCCTATCCTTATTCCAGCTATACTGTAATAAGATAAATTGAACGAACTCAACATTTCCCATCTGGGATAAAATTGAAATCAAGTATTACCATGAGTGATAAATTAAAATCCAACGTTCCTGAAGGACCTCTAGCTGAAAAATGGATCAATTACCGAGGTAAAATGCCATTGGTAGCACCAAATAATAAGCGTAACATAGAGATAATAGTAGTAGGTACGGGTCTTGCCGGTGCTTCTGCTGCTGCTACTTTGGGCGAACTAGGCTATAAAGTAAAGTGTTTCACTTTCCATGATTCTCCTCGTAGGGCACACTCTATTGCAGCTCAAGGCGGTATCAATGCGGCTAAGAATTATCAGAATGATGGAGATTCTGTTTATCGTTTATTTTACGATACAGTAAAAGGAGGTGATTATCGTTCACGTGAAGCTAATGTACATAGACTAGCTGAAGTAAGTCGTGACATTATTGACCAATGTGCTGCACAAGGTGTTCCTTTTGCTAGAGAATATGGCGGGTTATTGGCGAATCGTTCTTTTGGTGGAGTACAAGTAAGTCGTACTTTCTACGCCAGAGGCCAGACGGGACAGCAATTATTGATTGGTGCATACAGTGCATTATCTCGCCAAATAGCTAGAGGATCTGTCGAAATGTTCAATAGACATGAGATGCTAGATCTCGTGAAAATAGATGGTAAAGCAAGAGGAATTATTACTAGGAATTTATTGAATGGTAAAATAGAAAGTCATGGTGCACACTGTGTAGTATTGGCGACAGGTGGTTACGGAAACGTATTCTATCTTTCTACGAATGCCATGAAATCTAATACTTCTGCTGCTTGGAGAGCACATAGAAAAGGAGTATTTTTTGCTAATCCTTGCTACACACAGATTCACCCTACTTGTATTCCAGTATCAGGAGAATACCAATCCAAACTGACTTTGATGTCAGAATCATTGAGAAATGATGGTAGAGTATGGGTTCCTAAGAAAAAAGAGGATTGTAAAAAAGATCCAACTACAATAGCAGAAGCAGATAGAGATTATTATTTAGAAAGAAGATATCCTGCATTTGGTAATTTAGTACCTCGTGATGTAGCATCTAGAGCGGCTAAACAAGCTACAGATGAAGGAAGAGGAGTAGGTCCAACAGGTTTGGCTGTATATCTTGATTTTAAAGAAGCTATAGACAGATATGGTAAGGCTGAAGCCAATATGAAAGGTATTCATACTCCTACCAAAGAGCAGATCATTGAATTAGGAGAAGCTGTAGTAAAAGGTAAGTATGGTAACTTATTCCACATGTATGAAAAGATAGTGGATCAAAACCCATACAAGACACCAATGAAAATTTTCCCTGCCGTTCATTATACAATGGGTGGAGTTTGGGTAGATTATAATTTACAAACGACTGTTCCAGGTTGTTTCGCACTAGGAGAAGCTAATTTCTCTGATCACGGTGCTAATAGATTAGGTGCATCTGCATTGATGCAAGGATTAGCGGATGGATATTTTGTAATTCCTTATACTATTGGAACATTCTTATCCAAAGAAATTCGTACACCTCAAATATCTACAGACTTGCCAGAATTCAAGGCTGCTGAAGAAGAGGTAAAATCTAGAATTTCAGGTTTCCTAAATGTCAATGGAGATAAATCTGTTGAAAGTTTCCACAGAAGACTAGGAAGAATCATGTGGGATTATTGTGGAATGAGTCGTAATGCTGAAGGATTAACTAAGGCTAGAAAAATGATTCA
>JBNMOV010000089.1:0-13609 GCA_051275765.1 Maribacter sp.
TTTTGAATCGCTTAATTTTTAGTTAGGCTAGGCAAAAGTGACGCGAATAGCCGTAGCTATTTAAGGAGTTTTTAACGACGCATAGCTGAAAACTAAGCAGACAAAACGGTTACTTATTTACTTTACAGTGTAATAGGGTACACTAAGAAATATTTGTTTTTTAATTCTATCTGTGGCGAAGCTTTTTTATTAGGATCATTTTCACAATCCTTAGGAAGTGTCAAACTTTCTGAATTATGCTCCATGATATTCAATGCTTTCTGATAATTTTTTTATCCAATAATCTACAATATCTAATCGAATGATATTATACTGAGGATTAATTGGTTTTCGGATTGTTAAAAATTCATAGCTTCTGAAAATCAAGCAATTGCTACTAACGTTGGTCTGTAAAGCGAATACCGCTAGGTATAGTAATAAGCGGATCATAAACATCATTGATCAAACCTCTCAACTCAGGAACCCTTGTCTCATTATCCTTAAGCAAACTTCTATATTGTACAAACGCCTCTTCTCTTACCAATACACAAGTACCTAATTTGGAAGGAACATTTTTCCCTACATGATTATTAATCAAATATAGAGTAATCTTCCTAGCTTTTTCTTCTTCATTCAATTGTGTATGGATAGTTAATTGTTCCAACTCTATTTGAGCATCCTTGTATTCAGATAATGCGATGAATTCCGTTTCTGGACTAGGAACTATTGCTGTTGCTTTAGTTTTTAGTTTTTCTGGACTTGGTTTTGGAACTGTTGCAGGTTTTGGTACTACATAAGGTTTTGATATAGGTGGTTCTTTTGTCGTTTTGGGTTGGGTGTAAACTGGTATAGTTACCACAATATTTGGTTCTGATACAGCATAAGTTTCAGCTGGATCAGGTTGAGGTGTACTAACGATTTCCTCTTTTTTTTCTGAAAATTTGATAAACTTATAATATCCATAAAGAATGTTATTTTCATCATCTATTAGCTCAAACCATTCATCGTTATATCTAGCACCTAAAAATTTATCTCCCCAACTTCGTTGGTATTTTATTTCACATTGTAAGTTGGGTTCTGTTCTGATATTGACATTATTACCTGCTACATATACTTCTTAAAATTCTTTTCCTTATGCAAAAGAGAGCGTAGTAATCAGCAATAATATCAAATTGAGAATGGTGCTTTTCATAAGAAATGGCTCATTTAGTGTTTACTTAAAGATAACGACTTGGATAGTGAAATCAAAATATTAAAAACTTCATGTGAGGGAAATATATTCCTATCCCAAATATTGAATTCATGCATATCTTTTTAATACTACTAATATTATACCAAATATTTAAAAAAAAATACATATTTATAATATTATTCTAACATGCTTTTGAGTTTTAAAATAGTTTTCCAGTTCCTCGTAGTAGCAGAAACTTTTAGTTTTCGTTCAAAAAAAGCATTAGATAATTTAGTCTTTCCATATCCACCTGGCGTAAAAACGTAGATAGTATTTCTCCTTATAATGAATTCATCATCTTTAGGTTGAACGTCTTTGATAGTTTTAACTAATTCATCATTTGGCAGCTGCTTGATTAAAGTCACATGAAGAAATTTAATATCTTCATGTCTATCTTGTAGAAAAGGATTATTACTAGCTATCTGATGGATTTGATGGCTATCTACCACCAAAATATTCACATCATATCCGAACTCCTTTTTAATAGCTTCTGTTATTATAATTGCTAATATTTGTGTATTTTCTTCTGAACTTTCAAATTTGACATTGCCACTTTGGATATAAGATTCGACTGCATGGAAATCCAGTTTTTTATACATGGCTCTTAATTCTGCCATCTTTATTTTATTTTTTCCACTTACATTGATGCCTCTGAGTAGCGAGATGTATTGGTTCATAGAAATATTGATTGAGTTGGATAAGGTGCAGAATTTTTCGTGCTATACTGTCATATAAAAAGGGAATTGTATATTATACAATTCCCTTTTTATAGCTGATATTCAATAATGATTTTGTTATAATATTTAAAAAATTCAATATTTATCTCAAAATATTAGCATCTTAATACTTCCTTAAATATTCGTAACAGAATACCAGATGTTAGGAAAGCCATTATCATCCATAGCTTTTATCCATCCTATTTCTTTCTTATGTTCAGAATAATCACATTCTGACTGTGCAGCATCTGTCATGATATAAGTAACGACTTCTACTTTAGCCCAATCCTTTTTTGTTTCCAATATGGAAAAGTGTGAAAATTCCTGTCCTGAAACTTTATTTTTAGATATACAACGAATCACAGCATTACTCGTAGAAGGTCCTTTTCTTAGATTAAGGCAGTTGCCATTTAGATTCACACCTAGACTTGCCCAATTTCTGTATTCTTCTATATTTATGGCAATATTCTTATTGTATAATAACTCCTTATAGCTATAGAATTTAGACTTTTGTCTGACCAAATCTGTTTTCTTAACATAGAGCTTATCTCCAAAAGTATTCCAGAATACTTGGATATAATTGCTTTCTGTAGAACCTTTTATCTTAAGAAAAGACATGGAATAATGACCAATATATTCTATATCTCCAGGTTTGATACTTCTACGTTTGTTTTGGGTATCCTTGAATTTGAAATAATTATTGGCTTTGGAAAGCTTCCCGAATTTACCACCGAATTTATCCTTATAGATAGTAACTTCAGAATTATTGGGAAGTAAATATAATCCATCTCCCCAAGCATCATCTCCATTTCTAGGAAACATGATGTTGCATGGATTTTCAATAGGTGCGTTTTCAGTGCTCATAAAAAAAGATAACCCGAAAACGAATATTAGGCTGATAATGCTTTGCATCTTGAAAAATTTATTTCATGATTATTGGTTCATAAAATATGTAAAGTGTATGATATTTAGCCCCCTAAAGTATTATTATGTTTTGTATTAGATATTAGTGAAATTATCCAAATCACTAATATATCGTAAATTTACACAAATAAATGTAGTTTACAAAAAATGTATTCTATATTCTGGTTCAGTTAGTTACAATACGTATAGTGTATTTAGTACAATTACTAGTTGTTGTTAGAGTTTATGAGAAAATATAAATATCAAACCATAAGTATGTTAAATATTTTTAATGTGTTTATTTTGGAAGTAACAAGCTGCCTGAATTCCTAAAAACTTATATAGTTATCTCTTTTCTTACCTGTCCGGAATTGATGAATTTTAAACAACTCCCTAATTAGAATAAAAAAGACAAGTATTTTATTCAGGGTATTTCTTCTTGTAATAAATCAACGTAATAATAATACCAGAAATACTTCCCAAACTATTGGCCAAGATATCTGTTAACTCAAAATTTCTTCCTGGAATATATTGCTGAATATATTCTATAGTTATTCCCATTAAAATAGAAAAGAATAATCCACTATATAATTTCCAATCCTTAGGATGCAATAATGCGATAGGAATCGAAAGAAAAAAGTAACTCAAAAAATGAATAACCTTATCCCAATGTCCCAATGTTTTTCCATTTCCTGGACTCAGTGTAGCTATCCATATGATGAGTATATAGACCACTAATATAATTCGATATTTATTTCTCTTTTTGATGACGCTAAATTAATGTAAAAAATAGAAAATGAAATTATGTGGTAGTATTCGTTATAATAAAATGAGCATTCGTTGTAGGTGTTACTTGCTATACCAATCTACTTCGTATTCTTTTAATAAAGAAGTCAAAGATTTATCTGAGTGTAATTTTTTAAACATGGCCGTTTCTTTCCTACTTTGTTTCCCTCCACCTATTCTGATTAATCCATCTATATATTGTACGAAATCCTCTGATTCGTCGCCAAATTTCTTCCCTACTAAAATGACTTTATTCACAGAGTAAACGCCACTTCTTGTATTCAATGCTTGTTCTACTGAAAACCCTACAGTTGTAAATTCAAATTTATCTGCTAATTCATAAGCTATTTTTGGAACGCCAGAATTGGTATAACCACTCACGATTTCGATTTCTTTATTTGGGTGTTTTCCTTTATTTTTTGGAATAGTTCTTTTAGTATTTGATAAGCTACTTTTTTATCAAATTGATTTCTACTGAAACCAGCTATTCCGTATTTTATGATTTTTTTCAATTGATGCTAATAAGGTTTAAATAAAAAAGTTGTTTAAAAACTAAGTTCAGCTACAAAGCTGCCTTTTAGACAAATATTTCGCTTCAAACAGTAATTTTTAAACAACTTCAAATTTCTCAAAATAATGCAACTGATACTATCGAAATATTATCATTATGGTCACAATTTACTCATAGCTGAAAGGTAAGCATCGGCTAATTTTTTTAAGCCCAATTTCTTCATTAATTCACAATCAGATTTACTTGATCCGAAAAACGGTTCAACAATAATTGCAGGTGCATTCCCTTTGAAAAGAGAATAATAACCTCGATCTCCGATTTTTAGCGTTTTCACCCCTCTAGAATTACCCTTTCGTTTAAATAATTTGACCATTTCTTTCTGTGTCAGGTTTGCATATTTTATAGATTCTTTAGTACCACTAGTTAATACTTCAGTTCCAGTTATAGCTTTGCCTGCAGCGTTAAAATGTAACTCAATAGAATAATCTGGATTCCATTCATTTACTTTTTTATAAGCTTTTCTTATTTCTTTTCCATATCTTTTTCTCTTATCATCAGAGTTGTCTTGTTCACGAAAAAACGACTTAGTAATGACGTTATATTGTTTTGACCTTTTCTCCATTAATTTAGCTAATTCAGAGTTGAAATCAAACTCCGTTCGACCTATTGGATCAATTGCTTTTGCCCCTTGACCTTTTTTATTATGCCCAATGATTATGGCTATTTTTTTCCATTTTCCTTTTTTTGGTGGGACTGGTAATATAGCCGCTTTATCCTTTTTCTTTTTTACAATTTTCGCATCAGCCAATAATTTAGTCGCTTCATCTAATAACCTAATAACATCAGATTCATATTTCTTATTTTTCGACCAAAATGGAGCGATGTGTGAAAGAAATTTAAGGGCTGTTTTTTTATCTTTCCATCCTTTAAAGGTATCTTGTTCGAGAAACATCCAAAAGCCTTTGATAAAATCATCTAGGTTTTCAAATTCACAATAATATCCTTTTTTTTTATAATTGACTCGTTTGCATATATCTTTAATACTGGAATGATATTTCATTCCTGCATAATTTCGATGATCTTTTGCTAGATCAGATTTTTCTCCTCTTCCAGACTCCAAAATCCATATCGCTACAGTAACAGCTTTGAAATCAGGAACTTCAATTTCCGTATTTTTATATTTTTGGACTAATTCCATAAAATTTTCAGAATAAGACAACTTGCTCATATTTTTAATTTTTCATTTGTGATCAATGAGGTCAAAACAAAGTGATTTTACCTATCATTTTAATATATACGTAATATAATATATTGTTTTTTTAATTCAAAACAATATATTATATTTAATAACTATGAGTTTGCTGCCAGAGTTCACGTAATTCGATGAGTTTATCTTTATATATATATAATGTTAAAGATAAATTATTTCATAATTCACTGATTATTAAGTGTTAAAATAAATATTTTAACCTGAATAATGTCCTCTTTTCCTAGTGATTAACGATGAAATATAAATAATCTCCTTCATCATTTTTATAATGATTCATGATCTCATTGATTTTTCCTGTATTAATGTCTTTTTGTAAAAATGTCAAACCTTTTTCGACTTCTTTTTGATTGGCAAGAGAAGAAAAGGAAGAAATGCCATTTCTGACTATTGGATCTAAATATAAGGAAGGATTATTCTTTCCAGCATAAAGAAATAAATCTTCCAGGTCCTCTCGCATAAAATATTTTTCTGTTTCAATAATCGAAAAATTATGCTTTTGTAAATTGTGTTCAATAGATTCAAATGAAGGCATCTGAATCATCGAATCTTTTAGCATTTTAGGGAAATAATGATTGAGCCAATAGCCTTTCATTTGCTTGGGTGTAGCAGTAAATACGATAAATTTTCCATGAGGTTTTAATACTCTATTCAACTCTTGAAAACCTACATCCAAACTTGTCCAATGATGAAGGGTCAATGAAGCCATAATGCCATCCATGCTATTATCTGCTAGTGGAATTTTTTCCGCTTTTCCTTTCATCCATACGATATGCTCATTCTTTTTCCTAGCTTTTTTCAACATTTCCGTCGAAGGATCTACTCCAATGAAATGAAACTTGTCTTGAGCCACGGCATTAGTATAATTTCCTGTGCCACATCCTATGTCCAAATATGTTTTACCTTTTTGAGGAGCTAAATGATGTAATAGCCTACTCGCTAAATATGGATCTGCTTTTCTGGTGGTGTTATAATTTTTTCCTATCGTATCGTATTTTTCTTTCATGGTATTGGATGTGCATAGATGTTATGTTAATTTATCAATATACACTTTTAATAAATCAAGCACTTCTGTATTCTTTTTTGCTTGAGCAACAGAAGTAGGAGTATCTCCTTCTAAAATCTCTTCGATCAAAGGATTCGCTCCATATTCTAATAATAACTTAGTAATATTAAAATGATTAAACCTAATGCTTTCTACTAAAGCAGCTGCCATATATTCAGGATGTTGATAATTGGGATCTACACCTAATTTTAAATAGAATTCAGCTAAATTAAAATCTCCAATTTTAGCTGCTCTAAACATTTCTTTCCAATCGCCTCCAGACATATGTTTTATTTTTATAGGTAATTAATGATTAATAAGTATGTATTGTGGCTCTAGCCCTTGAAAAACAAGATACAAAAATATATATAGTATATGAATCCTAGTTGTAGTCATTTTTTAGAATTAAAAATTGGATCAAGTTCTTCGTTTCATCTAAAGGATGAAAATAGTATTAAGAGATGTTAAATAAATAATTGTTCGTTTTGACTTCATACCTTCGCACTATGCTGCGTTGGAAAATCCTTGTTACGCTAAGGCGTAACGCAGTTTTTTCGGATTGCCTAAGTATTTGGAATTAATTTATATTCCCATTTTGATTCCAAGAATAATAGATAATTAGCACTTATCTTGTAGGGTTCAATGTTCTTTTTGTATAAACTAAATTCTTGGAATTATATATTTCCTTCTCCTCCAATACTTTTGCTTCCCAATAATCAGTTTTCTTTTCTGCTATCAATAACCCTATATTTCCTATATTTATTTCGTTAATTAATTTTCCATTTGAATTCCAAAATGCACTTCTTCCTCCAGATGTTAAATTCCAATGTTCTTGGCAATAGTTAGACATCAGTATGTTAAATGAATGTATTTTTGCATATTTTGAAAGTATTTCATGTCCTTCTTCGATTCCATTTTTAGAGAAAAATATACTTGGAATATAAATAGTGCAATGATGCTGTTTTGCATTTTTAGGATGTAATTCATTATTTATATCAGCACAAATAGCTAAAGAAATGATTTCATTTTTTAATTTAATAATAGGATTATAATCGAATGAGGCATGATAAAATTCATCTTCTCCTTGGTGCAAATATTGCTTGGTATAAATTTTAATTGCTTGATTAGGCTGCATGATAAAAGAACCTATAAATAATTGATTATCAAGCTCAATTGGAGCTCCTGCAATGATAAGAATATTGTAATGATCAGATAAGGCTTTCATTTTAGATAGCCGTTCGTCATTTTTTTTAAAAGCTAATTCCTTTCCTTTTTTTCTAGAATAACCAGTAATCGACATTTCAGGAAATGCGATTAAATCCACTCCATTTTTAGCAGCAAATTCAATCATTTTATAATGACAGTCAAGATTGACTGTAATATCTCCAACTGTTGATTTTATTTGAGCAGCAGCTATTTTCATTTAATTTAGAATTCGAACTATTTGAAACATCTTTTATTCAACATCATCTTAGACAAAAAATCTTTACATAGTCAGATAGCTATGTAAAGATTTTTAAGGTAGATAAAAAATAAGTGTCTGTATCTATTATTTCTATTCACTAACTAAAGTAGTGTTAAATAAAAACCTATGTTCTCTAGGCGATTCTAACACCGCATTATTTGTTTCGTATCTTAAGTCATAAACAGCAGCTACACTATTAGAAAAATTTACAAAAATTTCTTCTAATTCTGCAGTGTTTTGTGGGAAAGAAAAAGCACCATTTACAGCTAAATTTTCTAATACAACTCTATCAACTGTACTACCATTCCCTTCATATCCAATAGTATAATGAGATATCTCTGAATTGTTCAAAGAAATTAAAACTTCTTCTTCATCTTGAAATTGTGGATCAAATTGAAAATTACTTACACCATCAGTAAATGTGAGTATTCCTCTTCCATTAGCTCCAGATGTATTTAATAAATTTATGGCAGTATTGATTGATTCATATAAGGCAGTTTCGTTTCTACCTTCTAGTTGATAAGAGCTTCCAGTCATAGGATCAACTATGGTCGAGGTTGAATCAATAAATTGATGTAAAGTCGATTCATTAGAACTGAAACTCTCAACTGCATTACCTCTTGAAAACTTAACTATGGATATTTGTGCGTCAGGGTTAGAATTTAAAATATTCGTAACCATTGTTTTTGCATTATTCTTTAATTCAGCGATATTATTACCTAAAGAACTACTAACATCAATAACTAAAACAATATCAAGGCTTTTAGAAAAATCAAATGTTAAAGAATTTTCAGAATCTACTATCCAGCAAGTACTTCCTTTTTCTTGGGTAATTAATTCATCAATAATATATACTTCTCTATCTTTTTTTAGAGTGACTCCAGAGTATAATAATTCAATTCTAAAATCAGGTAGATTATTTACAGTAGCTGTACCCCCTATATTTATAATTGGAGACGATTGTGCTTGATCAAAATTTAAAACGGGTCCACTAGAATTCAAATACTCAGCATACAAGGCTGCATCATTAAATGGCGTTTCATTTGGACAAATATCATTATCGTCTTTACAAGAAGATAATATCAACGGGAGAATTAGAATTAACAGAATAATTTTTTTCATGATAATTTGTTTTATAATGAATTTGATGTACGTTAAGAATCAAGACAAAATTATTTATATGATTATAAACGGTAGTTTAATTTATCTTAGTATTTATATGTTAAATCAATGTTTTGCAAATGTACAAATAAGCAAACTGTTCTTGTTGCCTAAAAGACCAGCTTCATCAAACCTTCCCTTCCAAAAGCGTTGCTAACTTCTCCCCATACTCTACAAACGCCATAGTTTCATCTGTCCTAGCTAGTTTGATTTTATCAAAAATCAATAATGCTTCGCCATTACTTTCTATATGATAGATCTGATTGTCTTCAAAGAATCGAATGATTTCATCAGTGAAAAACGATCGTATTTTCTCTTCATTATTTCCCATGAGTAGAAATTTATTAGAGAAATCTGAATACATATCAAAATCAATATCTTGATAGCCAGTAAACGCCATGACTCGATCGAATATTTTATCTAATACGCCTTCTTTTTCCATAGAAAAAATAGGAATATCTGTATTCAATTTTAAAAGCATTACTGTAGCATTAAAAACTTCAGCAGTAAATGCTGCACCTTCGCTGAAGATTACATCTGAAATTTCCCAATCCATCTTGACATCCTTGAATGTTCCTTTTATACAATTAGATTTACGTTCGATAGGCTTGATTTCAAAGAAGTGAAAGTTCCTCAAATAAGATGTATTCCAATCTACTTGTCTGATAAACTCATATTCTCTTTCATTAGCTAAATTTTGTAACCTCAACTGTCTAGGAGATAATTTAGTAACAAAACTGTTCAATGAAATTTTTAAGGCTCTATTATGAGGAGAAGATGAAACATGTGAATTCAATCCAGTAATGGTTATACTACCTCCAGTGTCTTCGTGCATTTTTAAGTAATCCACGAGATATTCCATAAAAGTCATCCCTACTAATCTTGTCTTAGATAGATCGATGGTCACATTAGTACCTGCAGGGATGGTCTTCGTTAATTTATCTATGCGTGGAATAGTTATGAAACTGGCTATACCTTCTACATTTAAGTTATAATTCCCTTCTTTAGTGATGGATACATTGGTATTATTCGAGAAAGTTTTCTTGAAAAATTCTCCTACAGGCATTCTTGATAATAGGATATGTACCAATAAGGTAAATAAACTTCCTCCCAATATTCCCCACAATAAATCAGAGTATAATGTGATGCCAATCGTTACCACCATGAAAATGAGTTGCTCCACTCCCATATCATATATTTTCTTAAATACAGAAGGCGATGCTAATCTAAATCCAATATATACCAAAATAGCAGCGAGTGCTGCAAGCGGTATTTTTTGAATAAATGGAGCAAGGAGGAAGAGGAAGATAATGATCAAAATACCATGATAAAAATTAGACCATTTTGTCTTGGCATTATTATTTACATTAACAGTACTTCGCACGATAACAGTGATAATAGGCAATCCACCAATCGCTCCAGATATAGCTGTTGCTAATCCTACACCAATTAAATC
The DNA here is from genome assembly GCA_051275765.1 of Maribacter sp. Taxonomy (GTDB): domain Bacteria; phylum Bacteroidota; class Bacteroidia; order Chitinophagales; family Saprospiraceae; genus JAHDCE01. The sequence goes on from JBNMOV010000089.1 coordinate 10,521, forward strand.
TTTATTCAAATTAGACTTTCGCTTATAAGGATCTAATTTATCAACAGCTTTAGCCATAGCCAATGTTTGTATGGAAGCGATTAACGAAATAGACAGAACGGCTAGCCAGAATTTGTAATCATTTATTCTACTGAAATTAGGATGCATGATAGCATCTCGTAAATCGTCTGGAATGGAAATCAACTGCTGAGGTCCAACATAATAAGCCCTTCCTGCAATATCAATACTGTGAGGTTCAAAAAAATTAAAGACATAAGCAACGATAACGGACATGACCAAAACCCAAAGAGAAGCGGGAAAGTAGTGTAATAACCTTGATTGTATTTTAGGAATAACGACTAAAATAATAACCCCTATGATAGAAATACCAAATATGATAGGATGAATATTCGGGATTTGAGTAAAGATTTCTTTCAATAAATCTATGGTATTTTTTCCTACAGGCTTCGTTCCCATTGCCACATGAATCTGTGTAGAAAATATAATGATACCAATGGCGACCATAACGCCTTGTATCACTGAGGATGGGATAATTTCTGCTATTCTACCTAGTTTTAGTACACCTAAAAGGACTTGTATCAATCCTGCGATACATATAGCTGCTAATACATAATTGAGGGTTTGATCAGAACCATCATTCAAGGAGTAACTGGCTGAAAGAATAACTGCAATAAGTCCTGCAGCAGGACCATTAATAGCCAAATGGCTTCCTCTAAATGGTGTAGCAACAATTCCACCAATGATAGCAGAAATTAAACCAGCAATAGGTGGAGCACCAGAAGCCGCTGCGACACCTAAGCCTAAAGGCAAGGCGACTAGAGAAACACTAATTGCTGCTAGAAAATCGGAACGCCAATGTGCAGTGATTCCTCTCCAACCCTTTTTAGGCAATTCGTGTAAGCTCATATTCGGTAAGTTTAGTTTAAGTTGCGTATTTTTTCACAAAGTTTAATTATAACACTGCTCTATCAACTAAGTTATATGAAACTTAACTTAGCTTATTTTAACCAAAGTGCTAAAATAGAAATAAATAGCTGTTAGTCGTAAAAAGTGGGGAATTAAAAGGATTCTGTTTTACAGGATTATTCAATATGCTCCTTTATATGGTTTTTAAATGTTTTAACTAAGTAGTCAGTCAAGTTAATAGTGTCGAGTATTTTTGCGTCCTTTTAGCCTGCACTTCGTTAGAGAAACACTCATTTAGCTATGGCTAAAATCGTAAACCTCCGCCTCGTTCAGACTAAAATTATACTAAAAATATAACCGACACTATTAGCTTGACTAACTACTAAGCAAATTATTCCCTAACTTGAGCGTATTATAATTTGTGAATAAATATGGATTTAATAACAGACATTTTACGTTTTAAGGATAGTGATTCTAGCTCAGGAATGGATATTTTGAGAAAAGCCACTGTAACTAAATCATTCAGAAAAGGAGATATATTAGAGTATCAAGGTGAGTCATCTACTAAAATATATTTTGTGAAAAAGGGTGTGCTTAGAAGCTATGCCATCGATGAAAAAGGCAAGGAACATATTTTTATGTTTGCATCAGAGGGTTGGATTATTGCAGATGGAGCTGACTATAATTCAGTTGCAGAATTATTTATAGATGTCATAGAGGATTCGGAAGTAGATATTATTGATAAGAAATTATTTCATAAAACGATTGTACCTATTCAAGATTTGAATGAAAGGGTAATCAGCTTGATAAAACGAGTTTCTGTATTGCAAAGAAGGGTGATCATGCTCATGAGTGCATCTGCGATAGAACGCTATGAACATTTTGTAGAAACGTATCCTGATATTGTTCAGCGAGTTCCTCAAAAGATGATTGCTTCCTATCTTGGAATGACTCCAGAAGCATTGAGTAAGGTAAAAGGAGATAAGGCAAGGAGAAAATCCTAACTCTTAATCTAGGTTAATATTTAGATGAGCTAATGTGTTTAACTTTGCATTATAAATAATTTATTACCGATCAAAAAAATAATCATGAAAAAGATAATAGCATTAGGGGGAAGCAATAGCAAAAAGTCAATCAATAAAACATTAGCAACATATGCTGCCAATAAGATAGAAAATGTAGAGGTGGTAGTAATAGATTTAAATGATTATATCTTACCACTTTATGGACCAGATTTAGAAGCAGAAATAGGTATTCCAGATGTAGCAAAGGCTTTGGATGAAGTATTGAAATCTGCTGATGGATTGGTAATTTCCTTAGCGGAATATAATGGTTCTTATAGTTCAGCTTTTAAAAATGCTTTCGATTGGCTGTCAAGAATGGACCAGAAAGTATGGAAAGGAAAGCCAATGTTATTGATGGCAACATCTCCAGGAGGAAGAGGTGGATCAGGTGTTTTGTCTGCTGCTAAGATGTCATTTCCTCATTTAGGAGGAAATATTATAGCTGATTTTTCATTACCATCTTTTTATGATAATTTTTCTGAAGCAGGGATTAAGAATGAGGAATTGAATGTTGATTTGGAAGGTAAGATCCAATTATTAGGAAAGGCTATTTAGGCTTGCTTTTTATGAGGAGAAATGCATCATCAATATTTCTTAGTTGAGGAATCGAATATACACTCAATACAAAAATAGACATTATTACATTTGTAATAATGTCTATTTTTGTATTGAGTGTATATCAGTTTTGGTAATTATTTTATTTCTCTCAAAGGATATACTGTGTAAAAATTCTCATTAAATTCCTGTTCACCTTCCAATAGCCAACGGAATAAATTAGAATTATACCTATATATTTGAAACCCACTATAGGTTAAATTAGAACAACCTCCACAATCAAATCTTATCGTATGAGTGATACTTATTTTCTTACCTGGTTCAAGATATATAGGCTCCACTTGTTGTTTGTAATAGCGACCATAATGTGAATCTAATAAATCTCAATCATCAACTCTATCTTCGTAATGAACCTTAGCTTTAGAAGGTCCTATTTTACAATTTTGGGGTATGATATATTTTATTTTGGAAACATGTTTAATCGTAACAGTATAATAGACTTTATTACGAATAATTGATTATAGCCAAATTGACCTTTTAAAAATCTACTGCGTTATTTCCCTC
>JBNMOV010000090.1:0-13601 GCA_051275765.1 Maribacter sp.
TAAAAACGCTGTACAGCGGTGATTTTTGATTCTTTTCATCTAGGAAAAGAATAAGAAACACTTTTGTTACTAAACCAAAAACACAACGAAATTTTGATTAAAAAGCATAGGATTTTGAGCATCCTAAGTATTAGTTTAAAAACTTCCTTACAAATACTTACCATGAAACATATCCTAACAACCTTGTGGGCAGTCCTTCTAGTATCCACTACTTTTGCACAATCTATCAATAACAGACCTAATTTCCCTTTGCCTATCAAAGAACATGGTGTTTGGGGATTGTATAATTTCCAAACATCAACGGTCATTACAGAACCTGAATATGACATCATAGGGAATTATAGCAGATGGGGCTATAATATCGTAAAAGATGGCAAAATAGGCATGATAAATAGTACAGGAAAATTGGTAGTTCCTCCCCTATTTCAAAATGTTCGTGGCTTGACTAATGAATTTTATGCTGTAACATTATTCGATGGCAGTCTTAATGTTTATAGCCATCAGATAGAAGATGTATTACTACCAAAAGGTGATTATAATAATATATGGTATTTTAAGGAAGGGTATTTTTTTGTAATGAAAGACAGCCTTACTGGCATAATTAATAACCAAGGTAAATTTACTGTCCCTACTGCATATTTATCGTTTGATTTAGGAACTAATTCTAATGAGTATATCGGATTTAAAGATCAAGAAGAAAAGTATGGTATTATTAATATCAATACTGGAAAAATTACTGTGTCTGAAAGAAAAGAAAAAATATATCCTGTCCATTCTATTTTTTCTCAATTTATAGATAGCACTGAAGATGGGAAAACATATGGATTGATAAATCATATCAATAATGAAGTCGTATTAGCATCTAATTATCATCTATTTAAGCCATTTGGAAAAGATGATTTTTATTTCAATGATTTTAATAACAATCAATTTATTTATCGTTCAAAGGAAGATAAATTAATTCCATTAGAAGGGCGTTATGACAAATTTATTAGACTGAATAATGAATTTATTAAAGTGCTCATAGGTAGAAAATATGGTGTAATTAATTATGAAGGAAAAGAAGTTTTAAATACAGATCATGAAGCTATTATTAAATTAGATTTTAGTAATAGAAATCGAATTGTTACTACACAAGTTAATGGAAAACAAGGGGTATATGATTTAAAAAAGAGGAAGGTATTACTTCCTTCTCGTTTTAAATCTATTACAAAAACAGATGAAGGGTTTATTCAAGTCAATAAATTTAATTCGTTTGGATTATATAATAGAAATTATGAAAAATTATTAGATCCAATTTATCAAAGAATACAAACTAAACAAAATTCTATTAAAGCTAGAAAAGGAAAAAGCATGGATATTTTTTGGGTAGATAATAACCAAAAAATTACATCGAAAGAATCTTATGACGAATTTTATACTTTAAGGATTGGTTATAGTCGTTCTGCTATCATAAGTAATGCTCCTACAAGAATAGCGAAAAAAGAAATATACTTTCCTCCTGTAAATTATGAATGGATAGATAGTGATACTACTGATGCAGAATCTTATCGTAAAATAGGAGATAAAGCTATATTAGATGACTTTAAATACTTTGCAGAAGATTATAAAAAGACACCGTTTACTACAGTAAAAACAAAAGGAAAAAAGGTTAATAGAAATTCACTAATCCGTCATTTATCTGATGAAGATTATCGTTTCAGTCCCTTACTTTTATTCAATGGAGACATAGGAGAATTTATACAGTTAGACTATTTGTTTACTGGATTTAGGATGTCTGATTTACATCGTCATGGTATGCCTAAAATGGCTGTTATTTTGGAAGATGGTTCTTTCTCTATGATGGATATACAAGGCAACTGGCTAAAGGATGAAAATGACGAAATATTTTCTGCCACTTATATCGAAGATGTCAAAAATGGCATGATGCGATATGCTATTGGTGGAGAATGGGTGACAGATAAAGATTCATTGAAAAAGATATCTGAGAATTTTATTATTCCTGCCAAAAGAATATTTCATGACTTCAATTTAAAACAGCATTATGAAGATAAACATTGGTCAAAAAATGCTTATCTCAAAAATGCTAAATGGGGTTATTTAGATAGTTTAGGAAATATCGCTATTTCTGCACAGTACGATGAGGCAAGTTATTTTAGACAAGGAAAAACCATTGTAAAAAAGGAAGAAAAAATAGGTTGTATTGATAATAAAAATAAAATTATTATTCCTTTTAAATATAATAATATTATTATAAAAAGCAATGGTTATTTACAATTAGAATTAAATAATACAGCAAATATTTCTTATTTAATGAATAAAAAAGGACAGCAAATTATTCATGATGATTATTCAGAAATAGATGTTTTATTTAATGATCGAAGAAGAGTACAAAAAAATAATAAATATGGTGCTGTAGATACTCTTGGAAAAATAACTGTTCCATTAGAATATGATACTTTAGGAAAGTTTGCAGAAGGCTATGCATTAGCATCCAAAGACAGTCTCTTTTTCCTTGTCAGCGAAAACGGGGAAGAAATATTAAAAAACAAACCTTATCAAATCAAAGGTTCTTTACACGATGAATTAATCAGAGTGCAGCAAGGAGAAAAACATGGATTTATTGATATCAATGGGGATATCGTTGTTTCTATTAAATTCACACTTGCCTTTGATTTTCAAGAAGGATTGGCACGAGTAGTCGTAGGTAGAAAAACAGGTTTAATTAATAATAAAGGGACATTTATTGTAGCACCAAATAAATATGAACTCATTTTTCCTTTTGATAAAAATGGTCTTTCCATCGTACAGTACGAACAATATGGAACGAAGGGCATCATCAATAAAGAAGGTACTGAAATCATCCAACCTTATTACGAAGATATCAAACCTTTTTATCATGGCTACGCCATCGTAAAAAAGGATGGTAAGCATGGTTACATCGATCTTTCTGGAAAGGAAATCATCCCCACTACCCTATATGATGCCTATCAAGCCAGCGAAGGTGGCATCATGGCAGTACGAAAACAGATGAGTGACCTCTGGATCTTTAAGGATTCCTCTAACCAACGCCTCAATAATCTCCAATTTACTGGCCCAGCAAAATATAAGGATAGACACAGTATTATTACTGTAGTGACGGATACATTATCTTATCATAGATGTCTTGTCAACCTGGCTGGCGATACCCTTATTTTTTCTAATACAGAAGCTCAAGTATATTTTTATAAGAATGACTTAATTGGAATGCGTAATAAGCGAACTTTTGCCAATAAAGTCGTGAAGGTAAGCCATCATTTTAAGCGAATCAATGAGAATTCATTCAGAGGACCAAATAGTGGGTATAGACAACTTTCTCCTTTCGTGGAAGGCGTATCTATCGCTCGTCCTACAGCTAATATGGGATTAATAGATGTATTTTCCAACCATATAACAAGTCTAAAGTACAAGAGCATCCAACGCAAATCAGATAATACCTATTCCCTCGCTCCAGAGAAATACTATGGCTACGCTCAATCTGATGGAAAAATCATATTAGAACCTATTTACGATAAACTCGTGGATAATATGAATATCATACAAGTGGAAAAAGGCGACCAAATCGGCTATATGGATATGATGGGGGACTGGATTTGGGAATTAAAGAGGTAGTGTTTAAAGTGAAAGAGTAAAATTACATACATTTTTTACTATTGAAAAGTGTAGAGACGCAATACCAAAAAAAGTACCTACAAAACCTTTGGTGCTTCTATTAATAAATAATTTGTAATGGCATGATAATTAGTGTATAATATTTAGTAACATTGTAATATACCAACAAAACCAAATGTAAAAACGCTGTAAATACTATAATCAAGTAGTAAATTACCTAACCATACATTTAAATTCATGAAGTACTACTTACTCTCTATTCTAATCTTGACCATCAGCATTAGTCTATCAGCACAATCTATCTGGGAAGATAGCAATATTACCTTGAATCGATCCAACAGCAAAGAAAGGGTCAGTCAGCCCTCTAGTTTCAGAACAGTTTCGCTAGACATTCCTACATTTTTAAATGACATAAGGGAAGTACCTAAACGCTCAGAAGCAGAGGCAGAAAACAGTTATATCATTCTAAGTTTCCCTTTTCCGGATGGAAGTATGCAACGCTTTAGATTGGTAGATGCAGAATTGATGCATCCAGATCTTGCTGAAAAATTTCCGCAGCTTAGAGCATTGATAGGAAAAGGAATCGACGATCCTACTGCAGACATTAGAATCAATTACTCTCCTTATCATGGTTTCAACGGAATGATTAAGACAGGAAAACACAGCACGGTCTATATTGATCCACTTACCAAGGATCATCAGCATTACATGGTCTATTATCGTAAAGATATAGAGCGACCAGACGAAGGTTTTCAATGTCATACAGTGGAGGCAGATGATGAGCGCAAAAGAGTTTCAATTGATGAAACTAGTGCTAGTAGATTTGGAGATTGCAATCTGAGAAGATATCGCCTAGCTCAATCTTGTACAGGAGAATATGCACAATATCATATTGGTCAAGCAGGAGGAAGTACAGGCACAAACGCAGGAGATAAAGCCATCGTTCAGTCAGCTATGAATGTAACGATGAATAGAGTGAATGGTGTTTACGAACTGGATTTAGGAATTACCATGCAGTTCATCGCTAATAACGATCTCATTATCTATCTCAATGGAAACTCAGACCCTTGGACTAATGAATGGAATACGAAAACTGCTCAAACCATCGATTCACAAATAGGTGTAAATAATTACGACATTGGTCATAATTTCAATAATACAGGAGGAGGAAATGCAGGTTGTTTGACTTGTGTATGTACTAGTACTTCACAATCTGGCACACACAAAGGAAGAGGTTATACTGGAAGATCTGCACCTGTGGGAGATCCTTTTGATATAGATTATGTAGCACACGAAATGGGTCACCAATTTGGAGGTTATCATACACAAAGTAATTCAAGCTGTAGAAGTGGAAGTGGATTAACAGAAGTAGAACCAGGAAGTGCTAGCACTATCATGGGCTATGCTGGTATTTGTTCTGCCAACGTACAAAATAATAGTGATGATTATTTTCATTATGTCAATATAAGGGACATTGTGGATGCTATTAATAATGGTGTAGAAGCTGGTTGTGCGGAATTAATTCCATCTGGTAATTCCAGCCCTACTGCTGATGCTGGAGATAATTACACCATCCCTGTATCTACTCCTTTTCTATTGACAGGAATAGCTACAGATCCTAATGATACTGGTCTTACTTATTGTTGGGAACAAAACGATCCAGAAAATCATGGTAACAATAATGCTCCTTCTCCTACAAGAACAGTAGGGCCTATGTTTCGTTCATTCCTTCCAGTAACTGTACCATATAAATACTTCCCTAAACTGAATGATATTATCAATAATAACTCCCCTACTTGGGAAGTATTGCCTTCTGTAAGTCGAAGCATGGATTTTGCATTTACGGTAAGAGATAATAATATAAATTCAGGATGTACCCAATCAGACTTGATGACTGTGACAACAGATGCAAGTTCAGGGCCATTTTTAGTCACTGCACCTAATACTGGAGTCAATTGGGATACAGGAGATACAGAATCCATCACATGGGATGTAGCAGGAACTAACAATGCTCCTGTAAATTGTGCCAATGTAGATATCTTATTATCCACTGATGGCGGATTGACCTATACTGTCATTGCTAGTAATATTGCCAATGACGGGGCAGAATCTATGGTTGTTCCTAACGTTTCAAGTACTAATAATAGGATTATGATTCGTTGTTCTGATAATATTTTCTTTGATATTTCTAATCAGGATTTCACCATTAATGCAGCAGGGCCTATTGTTAATTTTTCTTCTTCGGCAGTAGAATCAGTTACAGAAGGAACCAGTTGTAACGATAAGATATTATCCTTTCAAATTACGATGGCTACCGCACCTAATGCTAATACGGCAGTTAATTTGAGTCTTGGAGGTAGTGCATTAGAGGGAAGTGACTATGATATTAATGCTTCCTCATTCATATTTAGTACAGGCAACTGGAATACGCCCCAAGATGTAATCCTTACGATATATGAGGATGGCGTAGTGGAAAATTCAGAAAATATTATCGTGGAAATTGCATCTGTCACAGGAAGTGATGCCATGGAGGGCATCAATGCATTATTACATTTTTCTATCATAGAAGATGACGAAGGTCCCTATACAAGTGGAGCGAATATTGTCAATAGTTTATTAACAGAAGATTTTGAAGGAGCATTTCCTACGGGATGGTCAAGAACTGGTTCAGCAGAAACCTTTTTGACAGGCACAGCAGCGAGTCTTTCTTCTTCCTCATGGACTGTTCCTACTTCCAATGCCACACAAATACTAGCCTCCAATGATGATGGCTGTAATTGCGATATGAGCAATGACGTATTAGAATCTGCAACATTTATTGTAAATAGCAATATGGAATCTGTAAATGCCTTGATGAATATTTACTATAGGAATCTAGCTTATCAAGGAAATACAGAATCTGCACAGCTATTATTATCAAAAGATGGCGGTACTACTTTTCCTATTTCGTATGGTTTTAATGGTGCTACACAGTGGCAGAGTGTAAATATAGATCTCAGTAGTAATATTCCTGTTTCTGGTTCAGAAACATGGGCTTTGAGATGGGTATATAATGATAATGGTGGCTGGTTATATGGATTTGCAATAGATAATATCGATATCCAATTCTCTTCTCCTGATGCTGCACCTGTACAAACATTGACGAATACTTTATCTGGTTACGCAGAATATAATGTAGGAGCTGGAGATATTGTTCATTTTTACGATCAAGTTACTGGGGATATCATGTGTACCATAGATAATTCTGTTTCTACGCATGATTATGGATGCGTGAGAGTGGAAGTGGATAGAGAAGGAGCAGGATCAGAGGCATTTATCAGTGTAAGTACAGATTCTTACTTACATTCCAAAACTTTCAAGATTACCCCTACTAATAATACTTCATCTGATGCTGGAGGTTACACCGTCAGTCTATATTATACAGATGCAGAAGTCGTGGGATGGGAAAATGCCACTTCTGAATCCAAATCGAACGTCTATATCCATAAAGCGGATGGCGATAATAGAATTAGCGATGTAAGTCCAGGCAATCCAGGAGCTATACCAATTACTTCTACAGCTGCTACTTATGGGACATTTGGTTCTAATCACACATATTCTGCTACGTTTAATAATGGATTCTCTGGTTTTGGTGTTGGTATTTTATCCAATCCATTATTAGTCATGCCTAAAGTATTCTTAGAAGGAGCTTATTCTGGAACAGAAATGGGTGATCAATTGAGAGTAGCTGATTTAGTGCCTTTGGAAGAACCTTATACTACAGCAGGATATACTCATGTTATAGGTGGTGGAGAAATAACTACTGCTCCTGTATTAGCTGTAACAGATAATGATGCCATAGTAGATTGGGTTATCGTAGAATTAAGAGATGCTGCGACACCTGCCACAGTAGTAGCTACTAGAGCAGCTTTAATACAAAAAGATGGTGATGTCGTAGATGTCGATGGTGTATCTGCTGTATCATTTAGAGGTATGGCTGTTGACAACTATTATGTAGCGATCAGACATAGAAACCACTTGGGTATTATGTCAATGGATGCTATTGCATTGTCTTCAACTGCTGTTATGGTAGATTTTACATCTCCCGCTACAATGACTTATGGTACAGATGCTCGTAAGGATATTGGAGGTGTGATGTGTTTACATGCAGGTAATGTAGGTGGGGATGGAACTGTTAGAGCTACTGGACCTAGTTTCATTAATGATGCTGCACAGATAATTACTAGATTAGGCGTATATACTACAGTGGTTTCATCTACATATGGAGTGGAAGATGTCAATATGGATGGGACGATTAGAGCTACTGGACCCAGTTTTATTAATGACAGTGCTAAGCTTATCAATTTCTTAGGTATATATACTAATGTTCGTACTGAGCAACTTCCTTAATTTTTATAGGAAATCACTCTACTTTATCAATAAAAAAAGCTAGATTCTTGAGAGAGAATCTAGCTTTTTTTATTGCTTTACAGATAGATTATACCTTCTTAAACGTCCAAGTAATTTCCACATTAGAAACCACTTCACCAGATGCCTTTTTACCAATAGACTTTAGCATAATACTCTGTTGCTCTCCTGTTTCAATAGCTCGATTGACAGCTGCATCTATTTTTTGAGGTTCATCACAAGTGAAGAAGGTTCTAGCATTTCCCTTTTTTACAAAATCTGCTTTCACATCTTTTACGATGAATTTTACATTATCTGCCATCATCACCCTTGAATAAACGAAAATGGCTGTGGAGTATTCAGCAGCAGCTAGAAGTCCTACAAAATAAATGGAATTAAAAGGGTTTTGTGTTCTCCAAGAATTAGGCAATGAGACAACCGTCTTATCTGCACCTACGTGTTCCACTTTCAATCTGAACCAAAATGCCCCTGGCACTTTCCATAATTGATACAAACGCATCTTAAAATTACTCCTTGCATTCTTAAAGAATTTCTCCACTTTAGGATCATTAGCATTAAAAGTAAAATGCTTCTTTTGATTTGATATAGATTCTATATTCATTTCGTTTACCTTTTCAACGTCCAATTAATTATTTTACTCATAGCTATATTATTCATTTGGTAGAGTGATTTTTCCATTTGGGTTGGACTTATTTTATTGCTCAACCAGTGATTTACATGATCAATAATTTCCATCTCAATATTAGCATTATTCAACCTTTCCAAAACCTTTATTTCATTAATATTACTTACTATTCTATCTTCTGAACCAATAATATACAAAATAGGTACTATGCAATTTTTATACGTTTCTTCATGATTTTGCTTAATCAAATCTATCTGAAGTGAGTTGACTACAATATGTAATCCTTTTTTAAAACCCATTCCTTTCATTATCTTTTTTCCCTTTTGCTTAATCACTTTATAGTCGTCATTCAATAAAACCATTTTACTCAATGTATCTATGAAGTTTATTACCTCATCTGTTGTTTTATTGTCGATTGAATAAAAGCCATCACTATTTGTCAATGCTTGATATTTTATAAATGCTCCATCTTTTTCAACAGGAGTTGCCATTTGTATTAAAAAATCAAACTTACATCCCTTTCCATATGCACCAATTGAAGCAATACCACCTAAACTATGTCCCAATATTCCAATCTTTTTACCAGACAATTCTTCTATAGTTCTTAATTTTTGATAGGCACAAACCACATCATTCATCAAAGTTGTTGCTGTATAATTATATTTCCCTTCTGATTTTCCTATTCCTCTTTCGTCAAATCTGTATACTGCTATATTATTTTTCAGATAGTTTTCAGTCAATAAAAAATGTGAATTCCTAGTATCCTTTCCACTTCCGGGAACAATAATTACCACTTTATCATATTCGCTTTTTGGATAAATTAATGTTCCTGATAACTCTATATTATCATCAATATTTGTAAAATTAATTTCCAAATATTCATTATTTATAGTGTCTTTTATTTCTTGTTCATATCCAAATATGCATTGTGCAGAAACGGATTGGACATAAAATGTTAGTAGGATTAATTGAAATAGTTTCATGCTGCATTTTTAATTATCGAAGTCGTTCAAAATTTCACTAAAAGTACACCAAATAAAAAAGGAATGGCAATATACTGCCATTCCTTTTATTAATAATATCTAGATTATTTATCTTACTTCTCGGCCTTCATCTGAGGGAAGAAAAGTACTTCTTGGATAGATGTCTGTCCAGTAAGCATCATCGTCAAACGATCAATACCAATTCCTAAACCAGATGTAGGAGGCATTCCATATTCCAATGCACGAAGAAAATCCTCATCGAGAACCATCGCTTCATCATCTCCCCTAGCAGCTAATTTCGACTGATCCTCTAAACGTTGACGCTGATCGATTGGATCATTCAACTCTGAATAAGCATTCGCTATTTCCTTTCCATTCACGAAAAGTTCGAAACGCTCTACCAAACCTTCTTCCGTCCGGTGCTTCTTAGCCAAAGGCGTCATTTCAATAGGATAATCAGTGATATAAGTAGGCTGAATCAGATTCGCTTCTACTTTCTCTCCAAATATCTCATCCACCAATTTCCCTTTAGCCATAGACGCATCTACGCCAATATGTAAATCCTTACATACTTTCCTCAATCCTTCTTCATCCATTTTAGAAACATCTATACCAGTATATTCCTTAATGGAATCATACATAGACAAACGACGATAAGGACCTTTGAAATCAATTTCATTATCCGCTACCATGACCTTTGTTCCTCCAGTCACAGCGATGGCAACTTTCTCTATGCATTCCTCTACCATTCCCATCATCCAGATGTAATCCTTATAGGCTACATAGATTTCCATGGAAGTAAATTCAGGATTATGAGTGCTGTCCATTCCTTCATTACGGAACATCTTTCCAAACTCATATACACCATCAAAACCACCTACGATGAGTCTTTTCAGATACAATTCATTCGCTATCCTCAAATACAATGGCATATCCAAAGTATTGTGATGTGTCTCAAATGGTCTAGCCGCAGCACCTCCATGAAGTGGTTGCAAAACAGGTGTTTCTACTTCCATCCAGCCTTGTGTATCAAAATAACTCCTCATGGAATTAATGACCTTACTACGCTTGATGAAAATATCTCTCACTTCTGGATTAACCACCAAATCCACATATCGCTGACGATATCTCAATTCTGGATCTGTAAAAGCATCGAAAATCTCTTCTTCGCCTGTTTCAGCATTTTTGATTCTCTTAACTATCGGTAATGGCTTCAAGGACTTACTCAAGTAACGGAATTCATTTACTCTAACAGAAGTTTCTCCTGTGCGAGTCACGAATACTTCTCCTTTTACACCAATAAAATCGCCTATATCCAATAATTTGGTAAATACCGGATTGTATAATGTCTTATCTTCTCCCGGGCAGATATTATCCTGCTTCACGAAAAGTTGTATTCTTCCAGATGAATCCTGTAATTCAGCAAAGGATACCTTACCCTTTCCTCTCATGATCATGATTCGTCCAGCTAGACTGACACTTTGATAATTATTTTCTTCGGAATTAAAGTTTTCTTTGATGTCTGCCGCAAAAGCATTGACTTCAAATTGCTCAGCAGGATATGGATCGATACCCAAATCCCTCAACTTTTGCAACGCCTCCCGACGAACGACTTCTTGCTCGCTCAATTGCATAATGATAGATAGATTGTTAATGATTGGATGATTGAAATAGTGCTATTAACTATCAATATCCAGAAAATAAGTGTGCTAGGAATTTAGCCTAGATGCACTTCAGTGTGCAAAAATAGGAAAACCCTTGAAAGTAGGGTTATTTCAAGCGAGAGGTTTATAAGGAATTCTTTGAGAAAGGTGTATTAATACCATTTTAGTATTTTATTTTAAAGTATTTGGTAGGGAAATTATTTAAAAATTACTTCTCTATTTTCATACTAACTAAGGATAGGAACGAAAAGTTCAATTTATTAAAAATCTATAACTTATACTGAGAATTAATTGGTTTTCAGATTGTTAAAAATTCATAGCTTCTGAAAATCAAGCAATTGCTACTAACGTTGGTCTGTAAAGCGAATACCGCTAGGTATAATAGTACATTCTAAATTTAATAATTCATTTAAAACTAGACTCCTAACAAAGGCTAAAAGAGGGCAATTCTAATTATATCAACGCGAATATTATATACATCTCTTTATTACTCATAGGAAAATAGTGATTATACATCTCTTTTAAAGCCTCGATTATTTCACCTAAAATCCATGATTAAATTCCTAGCTTTTATTCCTATTTCATAAAAAAGTATAAATTTGTTTATACTTTTATTGTACCACCTAATGAAACTTACGTTTGCAATTCCAACATAATATGTTGGAAAACATTTAATTAAACCAATATTTACCAAACTTTTCTATTATGAAAATTAAACATTCACATTATTTTTTATTGGTACTATTCCTTTGTTTTTCATGCAATCTCCTTTTTGCACAGGGAATGATAGAAGGGATAGTAACTGGAGATGATGCTCCAGAAGGGCTGATTTCAGCACAAATATCTTCCAATGGAGTAGGTACGGTAACAGAATTTGATGGTTCGTATAGCCTTTCTTTGCCAGCAGGTACTCATACGATTATTTATAGCTATACTGGTTATGAAAATCATAAAGAAACCATCACACTAGCAGATGGAGAGGCGAGGAAATTGGATGTAGAAATGATAGTAGCTACAAATCTATTGAAGCAAGCTACAGTAACGAGTGGAAAATTTGATAAGCCACTAGGAGAAGTGACTGTTTCTATAGAAATCATTAAGCCAGCCTTGGCAGAAGCAACTAACTCTACTACTATTGATCAAGTACTAGACAGAGTTCCTGGAGTAACTATGGTGGATGGACAAGCCAATATTCGTGGTGGTTCAGGATTTTCTTATGGTGCGGGAAGTCGAGTATTATTATTGGTAGATGATATTCCTATCTTATCTGGAGATGCAGGCTATCCTAGTTGGAGTGATGTACCTGTTGAAAATATCTCGCAAGTAGAAGTCGTGAAAGGTGCAGCTTCTGCATTATATGGTTCTTCTGCATTGAATGGTATCATCAATATTAGAACAGCATATGCCAAGTCCAAACCAGAAACCCAAGTGAGCGTATACTCTGATATATTTACTGCTCCTAAAGATTCAGCAAAGAAATGGTGGGCTGAAGACAGTATCACTAGACCATATAAGGTAGGTTTTTCTGTCGTACACAGGAGAAAGGTAAAGAAATTGGATGTGGTTGTAGGAACGAATATCTTTAAGGAAATCGACTACACCCAATATGCAGACGATAGGAAGATCAGGTTAAATGCGAAGTTAAGATATCGAATTACAGAAAAACTCAATATCGGCATATATGCCAATTATAATTATGGAAAAAGTAATACCGTTTTCCTTTGGGAGAATAACGCAGAAGGTGCCTATTCTGGTGACTCTTCGATGATAACCAATGCTACAGTAAAACGGTATAACGTAGATCCTTTTGTTAATTATACCGATAAATACAGCAATAAGCATCGTTATATTGGTAGGTATTTTTTAAGTAGTAATGATAATAGCAACGATCAGGGGAATCGTTCTGATAATTTTTATAACGAATACCAATTCCAAAGAAAATTCAAGAAAGCTGGCATCGTGTTAACAACAGGATTGGTAGGGATGAATTCTATTGCTACTGGTTCATTATATGGCGATTTCAGATTCAAATCTACTAATGCTGCTATATACCTTCAGTCAGAAAAAAAATTCTATCTAAGTAAGAATGAGGATGGCTCAAATAATGAAGAGAAGAATGTCCTTAATCTTACATTTGGAGCAAGATATGAGTATAATAAGTTGTTAGGTCCAGATACTGTATTTATTGTACCAGGAAGCACTGATTTATTCGAAGTCATCGAAGGTGGTAAATTTGAAGAAGCCAGACCAATATTCAGAGTTGGAGCTAGT
>JBNMOV010000091.1:0-13478 GCA_051275765.1 Maribacter sp.
AACACTAATCATCTCACGAAGATCTACTTACACCACAAAATCCTTTACTTCATAAAATACTAAGCGATTCTAAACGGCAACCTATTTTAATTTACAGTGCATTTAGCATTAATTATTAAGGAAAAAAACAAATGGAAAAAATAATTTCATTATCCAATGTTACCAAACGTTTTCCTGTAGGAGATGGGAAATTTACAGCATTGAAAGATATCAATCTAGCGGTCTATAAAGGCGAGTTTTCTGGTTTGGTAGGGCCTAGTGGATCTGGTAAAACGACCTTGTTGAATATCATTGGTTCACTGGATAGTCCAACAGAGGGAAAGGCAATGGTTTTAGGAAAAGACATCGCTTCACTTTCTCACAGGGAATCTGCACTGCTTCGTAATGAGCAGATTGGATTCATTTTTCAAGTGTATAATTTGCTGCCAGTATATACAGTTTTTGAAAATGTAGAATTCGCTTTATTATTGCAAAATCATACTAAAGAAGCTCGTAAAAAAGCAGTGATGGAAGCCTTGGATTGGGTAGGTTTGGCAGATATGGCAGATAAAAAACCTAGTAAATTATCTGGAGGAGAAGGACAGCGAGTATCCATAGCGAGAGCTATCGTAAAACGCCCTACCATTTTATTGGCAGATGAACCTACTGCGAATCTCGATGCAGAAAATGCACACAATATCTTACAAATCATGGAGCGATTGAATAAGGAATTAGGAACTACATTCCTGTTTTCTACGCATGATGAAAAAGTGATGGGATATTTGAATAGAATCATTCATTTGAGAGATGGTAAAGTAGAGGAGGATAAAATAATTCATGCTAAAAACAATGAGAAATGAAACTAGCATTTCAATTAGCATATAAGAATTTAGTAGGTGCAGGTTTACGAACATTACTCAATGTAATTGTACTGTCTTTTGCGTTTGTAATGATTATATTTTTCAATGGAATGTTGGATGGATGGAATCAGCAAGCGAAAAAAGATACCATAGAATGGGAATATGGAAATGGTCATTTGTTGCATGAAAATTATGATCCGCTCGATCCTTTTTCATTAGAAGAAGGACATGGAAAAATGCCAACTGCTACGGATTTAAATCCTGTTTTGATTCGTCAAGCCACTATTTATCCAGAAGGCAGAATGGTTTCTACCTTATTAAAAGGATTCGATACGAAACAGAATGTACTCAAATTACCAACTCAATCATTAGCATCATCTGACGCAGATTTTCCTGCGATTATAGGAAAACAAATGGCAGCTTCCGCTAAATTAAAAAAAGGCGATGAAGTATTGATGAGATGGAGAGATAAGGACGGTACATTCGATGCTGGAAATATCACGATTGTAGATATTTTTGACTGCGATGTGATGTCTGTGGACAAAGGACAAATCTGGATTTCAATCGAGCAACTTTGGGAAATAACGGGCTTAGATAATCATGCTACAATGTTGGTAGCGAATAATGACTATGAACATCAAGAAACCAAAGGTTGGATATTCAAAAGCCAAAAAGAATTATTGAGGACGATAGAAGAGATTATTTCAATGAAAAAATACAGCTCTTCCTTTATGTATTTGATGTTGCTCGCCATCGCTCTTTTGGCGATTTTTGATACGCAGGTTTTATCTATTTTTAGAAGGCAAAGAGAAATCGGCACTTATATTTCGTTAGGAATGACGAGATCGCAAGTGGTTGGATTATTTACTGTAGAAGGTTTGATGTATAGTTTATTTTCGATGATATTGGGCTGTTTGTATGGCATTCCTTTGTTTATTTATTTTGCTAAGAATGGTATAGCTATGCCAGAGGCTTCGCAAGATATGGGTGTAGCATTAGCAGAACGCATTTTTCCAGTTTATGGAATTGTACTCATTTTAGGAACGATATTCATCGTGATTATTTCAGCTACGATCGTGAGTTTCTTGCCAACTATAAAAATTTCTAAAATGAATATTGTGGATGCTTTAAAAGGAAAATTGCAATGATTAGATTCTTAATAAAAGGGATATTGAGAGATAAGAGCAGAAGCCTTTTGCCCATCATTATCATTGCGATAGGAGTAATACTGACAGTGATGCTGAGTGGATATATGTCTGGAGCTTTTGGTGATTTGATCGATCAGAATGCCAAGTTTGAAACGGGGCATGTGAAAGTCATGACGAGGGCATATGCAGAAAATAAAGATCAGATTCCCAATGATTTAGCATTGTTGGGAATAGGAGGATTGGTCAACTCATTAGAACAAGATTTTCCTGATATGGACTGGGCACCAAGAATCAAATTTGGTGGATTAATAGATGTGCCAAACGAAACAGGAAATACGAAAGCACAAGGTCCTGCGATAGGAATGGCTTTAGATTTATTATCAAAGAATAGTACGGAATTGAGTCGAATGAATATAGAAAGTTCGATGGTTTCTGGACATGTGCCTACAGAGCCAAGTGAGGCGATCATAGGACATGACTTTGCAGAGAAATTAGGTATTTCTATAGGAGATAATTTCACCTACTTTGGTACTACAATGGAAGGTAGCATGACTTTCAAAAGTTTCGAAATAGCAGGAACAGTCCGTTTTGGAACGACAGCGATGGATAATAGAATACTGATCGTAGATGTCTCTGATGCTCAACTAATGCTGGACATGGAAGATGGGGTAGGGGAGCTGCTTGGATTTTCTAAAATGGGTGTTTATGATCATAAGGAAGCAGCAGAACTAGCCAATAGTTTCAATGAAAAATATAAGGATGATAAAGATGAATTCGCTCCAATAATGCTCACCTTAAAAGGGCAAAATAATCTAGCCAGTATTATAGATTATGCTAATAGTATGACTTCTACTTTTGTCTTTATTTTCATTATTGCGATGTCCTTAGTGCTATGGAATACAGGATTATTAGGAGGACTCAGAAGGTATAAGGAATTTGGCATTCGTTTAGCATTAGGAGAACCAAAAAGTAAGATTTATGGCACCTTGATATTAGAAGCAATAATCGTAGGAATCATCGGTTCTATATTAGGAACAGCGATTGGATTGGCAATAACGTATTATTTACAAGTCGTAGGAATAGATATCAGTGGACAAATCAATAATTCTTCTATGATTATGCCTACCGTTCTGCGTTCTAAAATAACTCCACAGCTCTTTTTTATCGGTTTTATTCCAGGTGTATTAGCAATGGTATTAGGAACAATGCTGGCAGGAATAGGCATTTATAAAAGAGAAACAGCTAATTTATTTAAGGAGTTGGAAGTGTAGTAGGAGAAAGGATACTTGGCTTGGCCTCCCTTTTACGAGAGAGGAGAGAACAATTTTATTAAGCCAATTTCTAATCAACCAATCAACTAATTTGTAATCAACTAATTCATGAAATACATATTATCAATCATAGCGATAGCAGGTTTAAGTTTTACATTCATAGCGATAGAAACAGAAGATGCTAAAGAAATTTTAGCAAAAGTGGACAAGAACATGAGTTCTGAAAATAGGATCATGACTTCTGAAATGATTGTTCATGGTAAGCGGAAGAGTAGGACGATTAGTTCTAAAAGCTATGCAGAAGGAGATACGAAATCATTTACAGAATATTTATCTCCAGCGAGGGAGAAAGGAACGAAGATGTTGAAACTGAAAGATCGACTATGGATATATTCGCCATCCATAGATAGGACGATTCAATTGTCTGGGCATATGTTGCGACAGTCTGTGATGGGTTCTGATTTATCTTATGAAGACATGATGGAAGATCGTAAATTACTGGATATATATACTGCCAAGGTTATATCTGAAGAAACGATAGACGATAGAAAAACATGGAAACTGGAATTGATCGCAAAAGTGACTGATGCTTCTTATCATAAACGAATAATTTGGGTAGATCAAGAACGATATGTGCCGTTGAAAGAAGAATTATATGCTAAAAAAGGACAACTACTCAAGAAAACCACGCTTTCTGATGTAACGAAAGTAAATAATCGCTGGTTTCCTAAAAAAATGAACTACAAGGATATGCTAAAAGCAGGAAAAGGCACAGATTTTATCATTAAGGAGATCGAATTCAATGCTAAAATACCTGATTATATTTTTACGAAGGGAGCATTAAAAAAGTAGAAATACGCGATTATCCATTCATTTGCTCTTCCATTCAAAACTTTAACATTTAGAGATTTTAGTATAAGACAATAGCGTATGTTATTAATTTAGATATGCACGTATGGTTTTATATTCCGTAAATTATTTTTAATTGGAATATTTGTTTGTTTTAATTGTTTTTGTAGATCTAATGTTCTGTTATTGTATTGTGCATATTTACTTGTAAATTACTATATGTCGTATTAGATTACTCATAAACAAGGAGTTACCGTATTATTATTATATTTTTTTGCTCGAATACTTTGTGTTATTTAAACAATAACTATATATTTGGACTATAGTAATTGATAAGGTTACTATTTTAAAGAATAATAATTTGGTTTTATTTGGTTAGGGCTGAGGTAGTGCATTTACACTACCTCTTTTTTTATGCCCCAAAACCAATCATTTCTTTCCTTCAATTACTTATTAGGAATATCACTCTTGACCAAAGCCCATTCCATACTCGTTGCTGCATTATTTTCAGGAAAAGTTGGATAGCTTGCGTGATGATACGCCATTTTTTCAATCTTACTTATAAGAAAAGTATCAATATCTTCTTTAGTTAATGCTGCTTTTGGAAGGGTAATACTATCTTTTTCTAGTGTAATCATTTGTATAGGGAAAGTAATCTGCTGTTCGTGAAATTGTGCTTGTATACTACCTAAAATAATGATAGTAATACATCCTATTAATGCTAAAGATTTCATATTACTTTGATTGAGGAGATTCTAATTTTGAGATGAGTAGTACTCTTTTTTGTAGGCATAGGAATGGTTGTGTTTGCCTGGCAAACGAAAAGGGGAATTACCTAAAAGAGTAGGAGAGAAGCAAATAAATTTTGCTCAGGGAATAGGGGATGTTTTCCTATTAAGTACCAAGCCAAATTTATGGTGGCAATGGTTTGTAGCAACTGGTAGTAACAAAAGACGATGACTGAATAAACATGATTCTCATAACAAAAATTTTAATGGTTTTTCAAATGGCTCTTTGGAGCATTTATCATTTGGTTTCAACCATTAGTTCAAGCTATTCTTGATTTGTTACCCATTGTTTTTGAAAAATAATAAATCAGATCAATTAGATGATGTACATATCAGTAAATCAGTGTATTATGTGGTATTTGAAATTATTGAAGGAATAAAATAGAACTGATAATTTGAAGCTGTTTTCTTTTTTGTAATAATATTTAATACCAATCCATGCTAGAAATGCGACCTGTCTGCGAACATTGTGCAAAATCACTTCCCAACGAAAGTGATGAAGCTATGATTTGCACTTTTGAATGTACTTTTTGTAAGGACTGCGTAGATAATATACTAGAAAATGTATGTCCCAATTGTAGTGGAGGATTTGAAAAAAGGCCTACACGTCCTAAGACATATTTACAGAAGTATCCTACGAAAAAAGAAGAACTCGTCAAGCCCATTAAATGGGCTGAGTATAACGATTTATTGAAAAAATATAAGGAAATTCCTCCTAGAGAGCGATAAATAATGCCAAATCCAATTTGATATTTATGCTTCAAATTGGTATAAGTGGCTTATGATTTCTACCTTTTTACTTTCCAAACCTTACATTCGCTACAGAACCAATGTAACATTTCTATCGCTCCTACGATACCTAAAGCAGATAAGAATAATCCACTTCTTAGCATCATGATAAAAGCTGAATACTCACTATAAAAAGGTTTTATAATAAGGAATTCAATAATGATAACGGCAGCCGCTAGGAAAAATAGCAAAATGGAAAAAGCCCTAAAGCGATAAATATAATTAGGTTTATCCCAATAAAAGCACTTCACTAATTTACCAGAGTAAAGGGTATTATTAGGATTCATTCTGATGATTTGTTCCAAGATGTACTGTGCTTCCTTGTATTCCCTCATTTGAAAACAAGCGTCAGCTTTCCAGAATAATGCTGCCTGATAATAGGGTAGACCTATTTCCACAGGGATTTCTTCTGATAGACTGAGATAGATCAAGCATTGAACCTCTTTTTTTAGTTTTTTGAAATCCTTTATTTCATGCAATGCTTCTAAATACATATCCAATATATCCAACCTTTTGGCAGAGGAAAGTAGGTTGATGTCTTCCTGCTTGGACTCGTAGAGTTTGATAATATCCGTCCACCCCTTCTTAGGTAAACTCCTAAAGGCTACATATACATTTGATGATATGACGGATTTTTTTATCGGCATCTAAATTAAAAAAGTAATGATTAGAAATTGTTTAAAATTGCTGTTGTAAAATAACTACTAATACTATAATCTTAATATTGTCTGTTTCGCTGCATTAAAATTAAGAAGAAATCGCCATCTATTCAATATCTTTTTAGCAAAAATCGTACAAGTTAGTGTTAATTGTTTACTATAAAGATTATCTAAAACGATATATGAAGCTTTTTTTAAATAAAAACAGAGGTGAATAGCCTCTTATTCTCTGTTTTGTATAAATCCGCTGATTAGGATCATATTTAGAATTTGGCCTAAATTTTAGATATGGATTAGTATTATACTCATAAGCCTTCTTATATTTGGAGAAAATTAAGTAATTGGATAGTGAATCTAAGAGTTTGTTTAAAAGGACAAGTCAGGTGTGTAGGTTATTATTTCCCTATTCCTTTAATCCAAAGTGTTAAATTAAAACAGCCTCTAAACATAAGACCTTATTATGAATTGTTTTTTATAAAAGAGAAATTAGGTATTTTGAAAATAGACAAAGTGTTTTTCGAAAAGCATAGCCTTAGCTATGGTTGAGAAAAAGAACGCAATAGATTTTCAAAAGAACAATTTCACGGTAATCAATAATTCGTAATAAGGTTTATAGGTTTCCGATAAAATATTAATAACTAATATTTTATCTCAATATTTCAATATCTTAATATCTAGTTATCTACTTTAAAGGAGGAATTATGATATTATCCATGACAGGTTTTGGGCGTTCAGTAAAACAATGGCAAGAAAAAACTATTACCGTTGAAATAAAATCACTGAACAGCAAGGCTACAGATCTAAAGATTCGAGTACCACAACGATATAGAGAAAAAGAGATGGACATGCGATCCATCATTATGTCCAAAGCCGTTCGTGGAAAGATAGAACTATCCATAGATGCGACGACAGAAGAAGGCGGAAATGATTATTCTATCAATAAAGCTTTATTCAAATCCTATTACAAGGATTTACAAGAATTGAGTGATGAGCTCAATATGCCTTCTGGCGATTTTATTACAGGGATTCTGCGGATACAAGGAGTAGTGGACATGCCTAAGAATGGTTTGCCAAAAGAAGAATGGGCAATCCTCAAGGCAGCTGTGACAGAGGCATTGGATAGTATGATGGATTTCAGAAGTACGGAAGGTGATGCTATGGAAACGGATTTGAGAGAAAGAGTATCCAATATCAGCCAATACCTTTTGGAGATAGAGCCTTATGAAAATGAACGAATCCCTAGAGTGAAGCAAAGATTGATGCAGCACCTAGAAGAACAGGTAGGTAAAGAAAATGTAGATAGCAATCGTTTCGAACAGGAGTTGATTTACTACTTGGAGAAATTTGATTTGAATGAGGAAAAAGTACGATTGACACAACATTGTGAATACTTTATTAAACAATTAGATAATAAATCCATTCAAAAAGGACGTAAACTGATCTTTATAGGTCAGGAAATGGGGCGAGAAATCAACACGATAGGTTCTAAAGCAAATTCATCTAATATTCAGCACTTAGTAGTGAAAATGAAAGATGAATTGGAAAAGATAAAGGAACAATCAGCGAATGTATTGTAATGGAAATATGCTAGATATTATACGAAACATATTATTCAATTGTGCCTTAAATTAGCACTCATCTAGCGTCTAATATCTAATGTCTAGCATCTTGCATTATATTTTGACATCAAAATTGTGTTGGTTTATTTATTATTAATCGTTTCTTTGCAGCATTATTTTGAATAAGCATTAATAGATGCTAACATCGAAATCGGGAATGAAGGGGAAACTTGTCATATTTACAGCTCCATCAGGAGCAGGAAAAACCACTGTAGTTAGGCATCTGTTGAGTAAAATGGATACCTTAGCTTTCTCTGTGTCTGCAACCAGCAGACGAAAAAGAGAATACGAAAAAGAAGGAAAGGATTACTATTTTCTCAATCCTATGGAATTTAGGGCGAAGGCAGAAAATGGCGAATTCCTAGAATGGGAAGAGGTATATCCAGGACAATATTATGGTACGCTGAAAAGTGAGTTAGAACGACTTTGGGCAGAAGGTAAACACATCATCTTCGATATAGACGTGAAGGGAGCTTGTAATATCAAAGAAAATTATCCAGAAGCCTTGGGCGTTTTCGTAAAGCCACCATCTGCTGAAATACTATTCGATCGACTGCAGAATAGAGGAACGGAAACACCAGAGAGCTATCGCAAAAGAGTCAAACGAGCTACCTTAGAGTTGGCATACGAAGATAAGTTCGATGTTATATTATTGAATGATGATTTAGAAACTGCATTAAAAGATGCAGAACAAATCATAGGGGATTTTTTGAACAAAAAATAATCAAATGCAAATCCTCATAACCAACGGCGTCAGAATCTCAGTAGAAGTATTCTACCAGACAGAATTCTCCAAACCTGTAGAAAATAAGGTGTTTTTTGCTTACAGAATCACCATAGAAAACCTCAATCCCTTCTCAGTACAATTATTAAGAAGATATTGGCGGATAGAAGATTCCGATGGATTGAAGCGTGAAGTAGAAGGCGAAGGTGTGGTAGGACTCCAGCCTATCCTTAATCAAGATGAAATCCATAAATATATTTCTGGTTGCCCACTTCGTACTGGTATAGGTAAGATGGGAGGTCATTTTACTTTCATCCGTACAGGAGATGATAGTGAATTTAGTGTAAGAGTACCAGATTTCGTCATGGTTGCTCCTTTTAAGGATAATTGATTTTAGACGCTAGATGAAGTGCAGTATATTCTTTTCCTTTCTTTATATTAGTTTTGGATTGTTTATTGCCAATTTTTACTTTAAATTCCCCTTTTACTAGAGCAGAAGACAAAATAGCGGTTTGTTATTGATATAGATCAATCTTGTATCCTAATATCTCAGCATCTCAATATAATAAACACCATCTCCCTACGTTATACAAAAAACCAATTATAATGATGAAATTTTCGTTCCATACCCAAGTACAACTACTGACATTGGCATTTCTTACCTTCGTGATTACATTGGCACATGCCAGTAATGATCCAGCGAAGGATACTATTTATGCTGTACAGTTGGGTATATTTGATAATATGACGATTGCAGATTTTGAAGACTTGCGAGGAGCGGGTTATCTCTATGCAGAAGGTTTATCACAAGGCACTCAAATGTCTATTTATTTAAGTAATTATAGCAATAAGAGACAAGCAGAAACAGTATTGCAATTTGTAAAAAATAGAGGCTATGACAAGGCTTTTATTTCAGAACGTCCATTGGTGAAAGGAGAGTCTGTATATGTTGTACAGATAGCCAGTCAAACCAGTAAGGAATATATAGATTGGCAAAATTATGCTCGTGGAGGGCAATTATACTTGATATTGGAAGGGAAAAAGATCAAAATAACTTCAGTACCTTTCATGAGTATGGAAAAAGCTAAGCAAAAAGCTAAAATCTTGCAAAGCTTAGGATTTGAAGGGGCATTCGTGAAAAGTGTGAATACTTTACAATTACATAAGGTTAATCAATTCAATACGATAAAGGAAGTAAATTTCATGCCTGTCGCTGTTTCCACAGATAAGGATAGCAATGAGGAAGGAGTGACTAATGAGATATCTACGCCTATTTCGCCGAATGCCATGGCATTAGACCTGACAGCGAAAGAACCAACGTCTATCAATAAGGAATCTCGTATTTCTGTGAAGTCATTCCAACAATTCTTGAAAGTAGAAAATGCTTATTCTAGTACTTTGGATGGTGTATTTGGAAAAAATACAGCGAGTGGAATAGCAATGTTGGAATCATCGAATAAAAAATATAATCTGTATAAAATAATGGCTAGTGAGGTGATGAACACCATCGTAGAAGAGTCAATGAGTGATTTGGATGCCATACTTTTATCTATTCCTGCTGATCCTAAAGAGGCTTATTCTGCCTTGACACGACAAAATTCGCCAATAGCGAAAGCATATAGAGCATACATTCTTTTCATCGCAGATCAAACAGGGAATCAAGAAAAGATAAATAATCTCATGAACGATGCGATCCAATCAGCATATGGAACGTATAAAGGCAAAGCTCCATTCGATTATACGTCTAAATATGCTTATGCAGATTTGGAACAATTGATCCTACATACTCGTTATATTCAAGCAGTATTGAAGGATGAACCTATTACGCCTTGTTGGTTGTTTATAAAGCATAGAGATGCGGCATATTCTGCTTTTGGTAAAGCAACAGAAAAAGGAATTGGTGAGATAAAAATGCAGAATTGTGCTGGATTCATGCAATGGGATAATGTGATTATCTTAAAGACGATTTCATCTGATTTGAACCCTGATGAGGATAATTTGACAGAAAAACAATTGAAATCAGAAAGAGCATTTTCTTCTTTGAGAAATCGATTATACCTTATTCCTCGTCCATTGAATAAAACACAAGAGGATGAGATCATGAAATGGAATAATGAGCTTTGGAAATCATTGGATTTGCGTATGGCAGAAGATAAATTCTTCGCTAAGTTTGGTGTGCCATTCAAATTAGCATATCATAAGGCATGGATTCAATTAGAGGATTATTATATAGAAAAAGGTTTTAAAAAATATCAAGCTAATGGACTCGCACTTGCTGTATTACAATCTGTAATAGGAGTGGATGTGGAGAGTTATATGAAGTAAGTTTATAATTTACTAAGAGTTTAAAAATCCCATCACGCAACAGCGTGATGGGATTTTTTATTACATTTAAGAAGCGGTAACGAATGAATAAAAAATAAGCACATCTATATGAAACTATCATTTAATTCTTAAAATTACATAAAATGAATACCTCTCTTAAATTATTAATGACTATCGTATTTAGTCTATTACTTACGATTTGTTGTTTTGCCCAAAATGTAACATTGAATTCTCAATCAGACGTAGATGCTTTTAACTCTACAACTACGATTATAAATGGGGATTTACTTATACAAACTACAAATGACGGAGATCCTATTACCAACCTTTCTAATTTATCCAATTTAGTAGAAATTACAGGATATTTAAATATTGCAAATAATGCTTCCTTGCAGAGTCCTGATGGATTTTCTGGTTTAATATCTATAGGAAGCTATTTGAAAATAATTAATAATACTGCATTGCCCAATCTAAATGGTTTATCCAGTTTGATATCTATTGGTGGTTATTGTAGTATTAGCAACAATGCTGCCTTGTCGAATGTGAGTGGTTTGTCTGGATTGACATCCATTAGTAGCAATTTTGTAATCAGTAATAATGAGGCATTGCTCAATCTGGATGGCTTATCTAATCTGACAGCTATTGATGGAAATTGTAATATTATAGATAATGCTAACCTGATTAATATAGATGCCTTATCCAATTTAACATTCATTGGCAATAATTTGAAAATAGATAATAATATAGCCTTGATGGATATATCTGCTTTATCCAATTTAACATCGATAGGAAATAGTTTGACGATAAGTAATAATAATACTTTACTTGATTTAAATGGCCTATCTAATTTGACAGCTATTGACGGAAATTGTAGTATTAATGCTAATGCTGCATTATCTAATTTAAATGCTTTATTGAATTTAACATCTATAGGAGGTAATTGTGCTATTAGTAATAACGAATCTTTATCTGATTTAGATGGCCTATCCAATTTGACATCTATCAATGCTAACTTGACAATAAGTAATAATAATACCCTCTCGAATTTAGATGGTTTATCTGGCTTGATGTCGATTATAGGAGGTAGTTTGAAAATAGATAATAATGATATTCTTTCAGATTTAGATGGTTTGTCCAACTTGACATCCATTGGAGGTAATTTGAGTATATGGGGCAATGCATCATTACCAAACGTAGATGGTTTATCCAACTTGGTATCTACAGGTAGTTATGTATATATAGATGATAATATTGTTTTGTCTAATCTTGATGGCTTATCCAACTTGACCTCTATTGGTGATTATTTGAAAATATGGAATAGCTCATCATTGCTAAATATAGATGGCTTGTCTAATCTACTATCTATTGCTGGCTATGTAGATTTTTATAATAATTCCAATTTATTAAACCTTAACGGCTTATCCAGTTTGACTTCTATTGGAGATTATTTAAAAATACATTATAATCCATCACTATCCAGTATAAATGGTCTGTCTAATCTGACATTTATAGGGCATCGTTTATCTATATTAAATAATGCATCCTTACTGAATTTAGACGGTTTATCTGGTTTCGTATCTGCTAATGAACATGTAGCTATCCTCAATAACGCCCTTTTATCCAATATAAATGGCTTGTCGAATTTGGTGTCTATCATAGATGATTTGAGTATAAGTGATAATCCATCATTGCTAAATATAAATGGTTTATCCAATTTAATATCTATAGGAGGGGAGTGCCGTATAATAGGAAGTGATTTATTGATAAATCTAGATGCTTTATCCAATTTGACTTCTATTGGCGGTGGCTTGAGTATAGAAGGTAATAATTCCTTATTGGATATAGATGGCTTATCAGCAATAACATCTATTGGTGGCTTATCTCCAGCTACTGCGGTAAATATAGGCTTCAACTCATCATTACTAAATATAGACGGCTTATCTGGTTTGACATCTATAACTCGTTTGAGTATAGATGAAAACGAGTCATTATCCAATCTGAATGGATTGTCTAATGTGGCATCTATTTCTGGACTTATGTATATAAGAGGTAATAATACTTTACCAAATTTAGATGGTTTATCCAATATAACATCTGTTGGGGATAATTTGCATATAGAAAATAACAATTTTTTATTGAATATAAATGGCTTGTCCAATTTGGAATTTATAGGTGGGAATCTAAAATTAATAGAAAATATAGCTTTGCTAAATTTAGATGGTTTGTCCAATTTGACATTGATAGATGGATTTCTGGAAATACATGACAATTCTTCATTGGTAGACTGTTGTGGAATTCAAAATTTATTAGAAAGTCCTTCAGGAGTATTCATTGTAATTATATCAGATAATCCATCAGAATGTAGTAGTGAAGAGGAAATTATCAATGCAACATGTTCAACTGCATCGCTGGAATTGAATGAAAACATATTAGATATAAGTATTTCGCCCAATCCTATAAATGATAT
>JBNMOV010000092.1:0-13437 GCA_051275765.1 Maribacter sp.
CCTACTTATTAATTAACTTTAAACTTCGGAAATCTTCGGGATTTATGAAGTTTTAGTTTGGCAAGGCTAAAAATTTTGTCTGGCGAAACTCCAAAAGTTTTGGAAACTTTCGATTTAGTTGGTAAAATTCCTACTCCACTGCATTATCCGTCACATGATGCGACAACGGCACTGGCTTCACTTTAAACCCTCCTTCTTTCAATAAAGAAATTAATCCTCTTTCACCCCATAAATGTCCTGCACCTACAGCGAAACACAAGGATTGTTCTTGAGCTATTTGAGATACTCGTTCAGCCATATTCACATTGCGATCATAGAGCATCATTTTCTTAATTCCACCTGCACTCTTTCTGACAGATTTATATAATTGCTGTATATTTTCATCTTCAAACCAAGTAGCTACCTTGGTTATCTGCTTTTTGAAAGTTTTAGGGCTTTTGGCGATTTCTTTTAATTGTTTTAGTTGATAATCCATAGGGATTTTGGCCAAAATATCCATTTGCTCAGCAAAGGTTTCTATTCCCATCATCACTTTTTCCTGTTCCTTAGCATAAGTCCAAAGGGATTCATCTAAGGAAGATTGCATATCTTCTGAGAGGATGCTTTCTGTCAATACATTAGCAACCATAATAGGAATATGCGTATTGAAAAAATCTAAGTCCACTCCAAATGCCTTGCCTACTATCTTTCTTATTTTGGTATATTTCTTCGTTCCCAATAAGGATTCCAATGTTTCTCCATCTGGCAAATTCAAACCATCCGCAGTAAGACTGGCATCTGCTTCTTCCAAATTAAACTCTGTAGCAAAAACCTTGCACTCATTTATGCAACTTTTCATATCCTTCATCCGTACGAAAGCCTTGGCGTCCTTGACGTGCATAGTTCCTAGCAAATAAGAAACATGAGGACAGTCCTCTGCTTCTAATTTCCAGATAAGTGAATGTTTTTTCTTTTTCATGGGCAAAAAATGCGAACCGCTGACCTTGGCTAAAGGACAGCGATTCTTTTAAGGTTCTATTTGGCAAAGTTAAATAGAAATATAAAGGCTTGGTTTAATAGCCCTAATTCTTAAACTTATTCTGCTGATCATCGATGAGCAGAATAAATTATTTATTCATACTTAAATGGTAGCACCATAGAGTCCTTGAAAGTAGAAAGGGTCATTAATGTTTTGAGTCTTTCTATTTCCTCTATCTGTGATAATGTCTTGAATAACAATTGCTCGTAGGATGGAATATCCTTACAAACGATGCGTACCAAGAAATCCGCTTCTCCTGTGATAATGAAGCAAGAAACGATTTCGTCTATCTCGCTTACTTTATCCAAGAAATTCTGTCTGGCATTTTTCTTCTGCCAAGCCAAAGACACCAAAACGAATGTCTGGACATTCAATCCGATCGCCTGAGGATTTACATGGGCATGATAGCTGTGGATTACTCCACTCTGTTCTAGTTTTTTCACACGCTCCAATGTAGGTGCAGGAGAAAGCCCAATTCTTTTCGATAGGTCCAAATTTGTAATCTTGCTATTTTCTTGCAAAATCTTCAAAATCTTCAGATCAATCTTATCTAATCTTTCAGTCATTATATAATTCTGTTTACTCTCTAAATTTTCAAAAAGTGCGTAAATATACAACTACACCAAATATATGCAAAGAAATATAAGTTAATACAACATTATTTTTTAATAAATACTAATAAGTAAAACGTATTTAATAAATTGAGCCAGGATGGGGTAGTAATTTTTTCTTCTAAAGAATTCAAAAAATCGTTGCGTAGCCGTAGCTACGGAACTATTTTTTGTGTTTTTTAGAAGAAAAAAGAACAAGCATAATGTCTCATTATTGAATTCGTTTCACTAAATATTACATCAACATAATTTTCTATGGAAAAGACCTTTGGCTGCCAATAGCAAATCCAAAGGTCTTCTCAATTTATCATATCAACTGATATTAAAACTTAATCTAACATCTAGTTAGCTACTAATTAGTACTTAGTAAAATCCACTATGGGAATATACCTAATGCCATATAATCGCTGCTGATTTTATTCAATGCACTCACGAATGCAGCAGTACGCATATCTTTGATATCTGGATTAGAGATGTATACATCCCTAATTTGGCGATAAGCCTCTATCATGGTTTCTTCTAGCCCAGAATTTACTAAATCTATTTCATCTGCACCACGAGTCAAGATACTTCTTTCCTTAGGACCAATGATTTTTCCTGTCAAACGTTCTACCGTAGATACCAGATTTTCATAGGTATTACTATTGAAACGCTTTTCCATTCTACCAAATCTCATGTGAGATAGGTTTTTCAGCCACTCGAAATAAGAAACGGTCACACCACCTGCATTGATATACATATCTGGTACGATAACGATTCCTTTTTCTAATAGGATAGGTTCAGCATCTGCCGTTACAGGGCCGTTTGCTGCTTCTCCTATGATTTTGGCTTTGATACGTGGAGCATTATCTACTGTAATCTGATTTTCTAATGCCGCTGGCACCAAAATATCACATTCCAATTCCAATGCAGCTTCACGAGAAGGCAAATTAGTAGCACCAGGGAAACCAAGTATAGAACCTGTTTCTTTTCTGTGCTTCATCAATTCATCTATATCGATACCATCTGGCTTATGGATTCCTCCTTCGTATTCAGATACACCGATGAGCTTTACGCCACCTTCTATTGTAGAAATTTTGGCAGCATAGTATCCTACGTTACCTAAACCTTGTACGACCATTGTCTTTCCGCCAATACCTTTGGTCAGACCGATTTTAGCCATATCTTCCTCGAAGCTCATGATTTCACGAAGAGCATAAAATACTCCTCTACCAGTCGCTTCTGTTCTACCTCTGATACCGTTTTGGCTTACTGGCTTACCAGTTACACATCCCGCAGCATCGATTTCTCCATGCTTGAAAGTCGCATAAGTATCCAAAATCCAAGCCATTTCTCTAGAGCCTGTTCCGTAATCTGGAGCAGGCACATCTATACCAGGACCGATGAAGTTCTTACGAATCAACTCAGTCGTATAACGACGTGTTATCTTTTCTAATTCGTACTCAGTAAGTTCTTTTGGATTGATTTTGATACCACCTTTAGCACCACCAAATGGTACATCTACGATAGCACACTTATAGGTCATCAATGCAGCTAATGCCATTACTTCATCCTGATTAACGGACATGGCGTAACGAATACCACCTTTGGTAGGTAATCTGTGATGACTATGCTGTACACGATAAGCTTCTATTACCTTTACACCATCTTCTGTTTTCACAGGAAAACGCATTTGATAAACAGCGTTACAAACCTTAATTTGCTCGAGTAGCCCTGCAGGCAACCCAGTATGAGCAGCAGCCTTGTCAAAGTTCTTTTCTACACTTTGAAAAAAGCTAGGGTGTTTTTTACTCATTTACTCTTTAATTTGACGTTCTAAATTAGACAATTTACGTTCTATAACAGTCAGGAAGAATATAATCCCTATGTATATCGCCAAAACTGTGGCAAGGACTACGAATATTTTTCCTGAACTACCCATCACTCCAGTAGTTCCCTGAGCTGACGCCCAATGGCTAACTACTAACAATAAACTTGACAATATCATTCTTCTCATAACACTTAATATCTCGTTTTGTCTTATTATTTGTAGAGTGCAATTTGGAAACTTAAAAGCAATAAAACAAACGATTTAAGTAGTTTTTTCAAATTATTCAAAAAAATAATTTATTAATACCATTTTATTCCCACTTTTATTTCATACCAATGAATACAATCATTTAAAATGTGAGTTATATTTAACAGCACTTATTTCATGAATATTGACAAAGTAAAGTACATTACTTTATCTACTAATCAGTCCTAACAATGATTCATGATTACCTAACTATAAATTCCGTGAACTTGTTCGCAAGTTAGATTAAAATCATTTAAAATCAGCAGGTACTTCATCTTCGTCTCTATCCATCCATTCTTCTTTCAATTTCATATAGCGATACGCTAAACTCGCCAACCAAATCCCTAACAATGTCCAGCCAATAATAGATGGATAGAACACCATCCGCATAGTATTGTCCAAATCTTCGCCACCAAAACCTGGATTGCCACCATTCCCTGGATGTAGACTATCATATAATCTAGGAATAACAAATAAGAGTGGTATCAATGTAGCGAATGCAAAAATATTATATACAGATGAAATTCGTGCTTGGAGTTCATAATCATCAAACGAAGATCGAAGTACGATGTAGGCTAGATAAATCAACATCGCCACAGCAGACATATTTTGTTTGACATCGCCAGACCAAGGTTCTCCCCAAGTCCATGTTGCCCATATCGCTCCTGTAACTAAGCCTAAAATTCCATACAGAATGCCTACTTGTGTTAATGAAAAAGAGATATAATCGTATTTACTTTTCCTCGTCACTAGATACATGATACCATATACCATGGATGCAAAAAGAATGATGAGCATTCCAAACCATAGTGGAACGTGATAGAATAGATTACGAATAGTTTCGTAGAGAATTTTTCGATATGGAAAGGAAAGTCCTTCTGCGATATGAATATCTGTGAAGTTGTTTTCCCATTGTCCTATAGGAGATAGTAAGGTATCCATTCCTATTGCACTGTCGAAAACCATTGTACTAATATGTATAGCTTCTGGCAATAAGGAATAACCATCTATTTCATTATCTAATATTAATGTCAATTCTTTAGATTGCTTGCCAGAAGGCAAATGATCTGGAATTTGAAAATCAGCTGTGAGTTGATTTTGAGATAAAACCTTTATGTTTTTTCCTGTGATATAATTGACAGAATCGAATTTGAGCCAAGCACGTAGTTCCTTGGCATCTTGATAGTGTGTATTGTAACCTATGACATCTAATGTCATTAAATCCCTTGTTGAGCCATGGTTAGGTGTTATGGAATCTACTCCAGATTTCAAGGGAATTAGTAATCCTGCTATTAGACTATATAGTACTAATAAGATCGCCAGTATTTTCCACCAATGTTTTTTAAAATCCATATCAGTTATTCTTGTATGTTCAATTTTCATTGAACGAAAACGCTAATCCCTCCAAAGAAAAGGGAATAGTATATAAGCCATTCCTAATAGAATGGCATCTATTGCCAATAGACTTACAATATCCAACCATACGGTTGTATCTGTAATTACGCCTAGTGCATTGGCAGAGATTTTTATCAATGATACCAAAACAGGAATAATAACAGGAAAACTCAAAATCGCCATGAGTGTCGCTGAATTCCTAGCTTTGGTGGCTATGGCAGATATAAATGTAAAGGTAACTGCCATGCCTATACTCCCTAGCAAGATGGCTAGAAAAAATAGCCCCTTGTCCCTTACGGGATCTCCTGCTACTAATCCAAATACCAAATAGGTCAATATATTTAGTAATAGGAGTAATATTATATTGTAAATAATTTTGGAAAAGATGACTGCTGTGGGATCTGCAATGCTGTAATAATATAGCTGCCTATTTCCATTTTCACTTACAAAACTCTTCGTCACTGCATTCACTGATGTAAATAAGGTAATGATCCAATATAATACATTCCATGTAGGAGGCTGTACTCTAATGAAACCATTATAAACGATGAATACAGTGGAGAATACATAGAGTAAGATACCTCCCAGAGCGTATTTGCTGCGCCACTCTAGAAGAAATTCCTTAGCTACCAAGAATCGTATTTGTCTAAGTACTTCCATACGCCACAAAGGTACGTTGGATTTGATTATTTTGTATGTGTATTGGTTTTTTTGACGGAATACTTACTTTAGATTGCAGACAAGCAGCAAAGTCTATAACTAAATAGTCAATAGGTTTAGTTTTAAACAAAAAAGGATGTTGCACTGAAGTGCAACATCCTTTTTTGTATTCGTAAAACATTGGAGATTTGGATTATAGTCCCATTCCTGCTCCCATTTTACCTAGTTCTTCTGGAGACATTTCTTCGTAACCTTCGTCATTGTATTCAAAGGCATCTTTTTCCAATTTAGAAGTTACTGACTGTGCAGAGAAAGTCATTGCGACTCCTCCTTGATCTATAGAGAATTCTAATGGATATCCACCTATCTTATCAAACTGTATAGCTTCTGCCATACCTCCTCCTTTAGGAAATAATTTGATTTTTTCTGTTATGTAGAAGGTCATCTGAGAACCATCTTTTGACTTACCTACTACCTTATGGCACTTATATCCAGCGATTTCTTTTGTATCTTTTTTATTCGCAGTATAAGTCATTTCATTCATAGTGCCTTTCTGCTTGTCTTTAGATTTTCCCAAATCTTCCTTAGACATGACTACCTTGATTTTTTTTGCCATCATATTCATGAGCATAATCGCTTCATCGTCTCCATCCTTGATGATATCCATGGTCATCATGCCCATCATCATGTTCATTTTCGTACGAGTCTTATTATCAGAAACGTAAATATCCATGGTAGATCCTTTCATCATACCAGCCATCTGGTCTTCTGTCTTCACATCAGTTATGGTGTACTTGATTAAGCCTTCGCCGCTGATTTTCTTTTGAGCAAACATACTGGTAGCTACAAAACATAGTATAGCTAGAGAAAATAATATCTTTTTCATTGTTAATTTTTAATTCGAATAATTCCTTTTACAAGGATTAAGTGGTGGCAAATATATTAGTATAAATACTAAAAACACAAGTATTGTTTCCTTGTGGGGCATAAAGAAAAGTTAAATAGGTGTAAAACCCTTACAATCCTATTATTCCTTTGTCCATTCCCATTCCTTCCATGTCCTCATCTGACATCTCTTTGTATTCTTCCTTGTCGTATTCAAAAATGCCTTTTTTTATACCACGACCTACTTCTTGTGCTGTAAAAGTTATCAACTCGCCTACTGCTCCAATAGAACATTCCAGCGGATATCCATCCAATTTATTAAACTGGATAAAATCTGCTATACCTCCTTTAGGTGGTGATAATTTGATTTTTTTAGTTACATAGAGCGTCATCTCAATACCATCTTCACCAACTCCTTTGACTTCATGACATTTATACCCCACGATTTTTTTCGTCTTACGCTTATTCACCGTATAAGTCATATTAGTAGATGGTGCTGATGTTTGCTCAGCTTCCGCACCAGTTCTCATTTTCTGCCCCATCATATCCATTAAGGTAACAGGTTCTTCCCCTTCTTTTTGGATATAACCTAATGTCATCATTCCTCCCATTATAGCTGCATTAATACGAATATTCTTTCCAGACATATACATATCTATTGTAGTTCCTTGTAGCATGGCAGCAGTTCCGTCATCTCCGCCTGTTCCTTCTGATTCTATTTTATATTTCACATAACCTTCGCCCTTTATCTTTTTTTGGGCAAACATACTTGTTGCTATGAAGCAAAATATAGCTAGAGAAAATAATGTCTTTTTCATTATTGTTAATTTTAAGAATTGAGATAGTTAATAAACTACCTTGATATTTTGTATATAATAGCAATTTTATCTTATCCAAGATAAAATTTATCGTGATCAATTGCCAATTATTTCGACTAACAGCACTGTTATTAATGATGAAATAGTAATAAAATATGCGACATTTATGGTTCAAATTAGTATAATATGCAATTGAATAATAACTTTCGTGTATAAATGGACTCCTTTAGCTGATTACTTCGTTACAAATACTCGCTGATGCTAAGGCATCGCCTGCGTTTTGTGCCTCGTCCTCAACAAAATGAGTAACATATCCAATACGAAATACATTATTCAATTGCGTATAAGTAGATGTTTTTGACACTTTACTAAACCTAGCTTTAGCAAATATTGAAGGTTTACCAAAGCAACGTGTGTAGATAAAAAACGCTAGATACTGGAATCAATCCAATATCTAGCGTTCAAAAAAGCAACTTATTATAACTGTATCTTATATCGTCTGATTCACATCAAATGCTTCTAGATAATCTGCGAATTTTCTTAAGAAAGATCCACCTAAGAAACCATCCACTACTCTATGATCATAAGAGTGCGAAAGATACATCATATGTCTGATAGCGATTACATCACCATATTCCGTTTCTATTACAGCTGGTTTTTTCTTAATGACACCTACTGACATAATCGCCACTTGTGGCTGATTAATAATAGGTGTTCCCATTACATTCCCAAATGTACCAACATTGGTAATCGTATAAGTTCCACCTTGAACATCTGATGGTTTCAGCTTGTTATTTCTAGCTGCATTAGCTAGTGCATTCACTTGCTTAGTGACACCTAGTAAATTCAACTGATCTGTATTCTTAATGACTGGTACTATCAAATTTCCACTTGGAAGAGCAGTTGCCATTCCTACATTGATATTCTTCTTACGAATGATATTCGTACCATCTACAGTAACATTGATCATCGGAAAATCACGAATCGTCTTAGCCAATGCTTCTATGAAAATAGGTGTAAATGTGATTTTTTCACCATGCTTCTTTTGGAAATCATGCTTCACCTTATTTCTCCAATTCACAAGATTAGTCACATCCGCTTCCACGAATGAAGTGACGTGCGGAGAAGTATGCTTTGACATCACCATATGATTGGCGATAAGCTTTCTCATCCTATCCATCTCTATGATTTCCACATCACCATCCATGCTAGCAGCAGGATTGGATTGTGGTGTAGATGGAGGTGTGATTTTTTTCTGTGCAGGTGCTTTTGGTGCAGGTGCAGTCATTGTAACAGGACTGGCTACTGCTCCAGATTTCTTTTGCTCTACATAAGAAAGAATATCTTTCTTCGTCACTCTACCTTCTTGTCCACTTCCTGTAATAGCTTCTAATTCTGCCATGCTGATCTGCTCGCTCTGTGCGATATTCTTCACTAAAGGAGAATAAAAGCGAGTAGTATTAGTCGTAGCTGGTTGTGATGCTGGTGTAGTTGCTACCATTACTTGTGGTGCAGGTACCGCTGACTTCCCATTAGAAGAAGGTGCTTCCACTACTACATCATGACTAGATGAGCTATCTTCTGCTCCTTCTATTTCTATGATGGCGATGATCTTACCTATTTCAACGGTATCATCTTCTTGGAAAAGGATTTCCTTGAGTATTCCTTCTACTGGAGAAGGAACTTCTGAATCCACCTTATCCGTAGCGATTTCCAATACAGTTTCGTCTAATTCTATACTGTCTCCTGGTTGCTTCACCCATTTCAAAATGGTTGCCTCCATGATACTTTCGCCCATTTTGGGCATAATCAACTCAAACTTTGCCATGTATGGTTTTATTTTAAACAAGGAAGAATGTTAGGGTATTCGTTCCTTTGGTTTTAAATTCACCACAAAAGTACGAATTATAATTTTGGAATGTTTTATTTTGAGTCATTAATGAGTGATGATTAATGAGTGATGATTGATTGCCAGTGATTTTATGGTAGGATTTTGGTATTTTTGGAGAAAGTGAATATTACAAACCTATGAATCTAAACTATATAGCCTTTTTCCTCATATCATTTGCTCCATTAATTATTGGATATTTTTGGTATCAACCTAATTCTCGAATCAGTCAGTGGGCTGGAATAAAAATGGTGCATCCTAATAAATTGTCTATTACAAAAACAGTGTTGTTATTTTTGTCTAGTCTGGCATTAGTATATGGCTATATGAATTTAATTATCCACCAAATGGGATTCTATGAATTATTTTTCACAGACATCATGTTGGGAAATGAGGAGTCTGAACAAATCGTAAAGGATTTCCTACTAAAATATGGAGACAAACATCGTCATCTAGGACATGGAATATTTCATGGTGCTATTAATGCTTTTATTTTTGCTTTGCCTTTTGTAGTGGTTCATGCTATTTTGAATAATAAGGATAGGAAGTATGTGATTCACAATTTTTTGTACTGGCTGATGACGAGTATGATTATTGGTGGATTGATTGCGGAGTTTGTTTGAATACATGTATCAGTTTAGCAATATCCTAATCTTCTACTTTCAATAATTCAGAAAACCAACTTAAATTGTTTCCGTTTTGTGGGATAGGTAATCC
This sequence comes from Maribacter sp., assembly GCA_051275765.1. GTDB lineage: Bacteria > Bacteroidota > Bacteroidia > Chitinophagales > Saprospiraceae > JAHDCE01. Next base: position 10,049 of record JBNMOV010000092.1, read on the forward strand.
ATTATCTTTTAAAAACGAGAGAGTGCTGTTTTGATTGTTTCATCTATTTTACCACTAAGAGGAATTTACTTTTAAATTATACTTTCAGCGATAAGCTTTAATAAAAAAGTTTCTCGTTCAATAGACATACCTTTTTTATCGCTTGTAGCCATTGTCTTTTTATTATGTTTTATGGCTTCATGAATATTAATCCATATCGCTTTCATGCCATTCTTTGTTTCGTAAGACTCCAAACTTGAGGTACCAAGCTCTTTATTAATCTCGCAGGTATAGCAATAAGAAATCATATACTGAATGTCATAATCTGGCTTATACCATGGTCTGTATTCTTCGTAAACACCAAAGGGCTTTATGTTTTTAATATTTTGAGCTCCAGTTTCTTCACTAAGCTCTCGCATCATCCCTTCGATTTTATCTTCACCCAAATCTAAGCCTCCACCAGGAAGACTGTAGTCTTCATATCGTGCAGTGTAAAGTAGTAAAATGGTATCACCTTGAATTGCTATACTCCTAGTGGCTAGCCTTGTGAAAATAGATTTATCTTCTAAATTCTTTACTTCAGGATGATAATGAGTTTTTAAAATTTGCATTTAGAACGTCTATGTTTTTATGTAAATAATAGAATAAACTAAACCAGTAGTAAAAATGAAAGAGCTAGATTAATAGTTCCGATTCCACTAACAAAATCTAAAACAGGAACCTTGATGACTGAGCATGTAGTAAACATTATTGCCCCAAATGGAGACGTAACTCCACCATATTGGAAGAAACTAACATTAGTTATTTCGTAGCTCTAATCATCATTAATGCCCTTTAAAATATCCATACATCTGAAAAATAAACAAGCCTATTCCTGCTGCGACTAAAAACCAGTTAACAACCTTATAGAATACCTTGTAGCTTTTGAAAGCTTTCCATTTTGAAATAATGAATACAATAGGGATGAGTGCAGCTATTTGACCTAACTCTACTCCAATATTAAAGCTAACGATTTTGGCTAGGAACTGTCCTTCGCCTAGATCAAAGGATTGAAGTCGAGTGGATAAACCAAACCCGTGAATCAATCCAAAAATGAAGACCATTAATAATAGGTTAGGCATTTTTTCGCCAAATACTTTTTTGAAACCATCCAGATTTTCTACTCCTTTGTACAAAACACTCAATGCGATGACAGCGTCAATCAAATGTTCGTCTGCCTTGATGCCTAAATAAGTCGCACTAATCAAGGTAATACTATGCCCTATCGTAAAAATGGTAATAAAACGGACAATGTCTTTAAAATTGCTGAGATAAAAAATCACACCTGTCAAAAACAGTAAGTGATCATATCCTGTAACCATATGTTTTGCACCTACCAATATATATGATAATAATCCGCCGTTGCTGAGAATTTCTTGATCAGATTCGCTCACGCCATGTGCAAATACAAAAAATGGCAAGAGAACAAATAAGAATAACAATAGGTTTAACTTTGAGCGTCCCATATTAGATACTTAGATTTGGTGATGATTACATGACTTCCTGCAAATATATAAATTACTCTTATCTAAGTGAAATGTATTCAGATATGTGGCTTATCCTAGATTTATGTATCTTGTATGTTAAGTTTATCCTATGCTACAAAAATTATTAAAAATTATCTTTGGTACTGCCTTGAAAATATTTTTCAAGGAGTATAAGGTTATCAAAAAAGTGGATATTCCTAAGGAAGGACCTTTAATTATAGTAGGCAATCATCCTAGCACTTTTATGGATCCGATTATCATAGCTAGTTTGATGAAACAGGATGTTCATTTTATAGCTGCAGGTACTTTTTTTAGTTCAAACCTGAAGAATTGGTTCATGCGAAATATTGGTAATTCTATTCCTGTTCATCGCAGACAGGATAATCCTGAAATGGTAAAGGGAAATGACGCTATTTTTGAGCAGGTTTTTCAATTCTTGGAAGAAAAAGGCACGCTCATTATTTTCCCAGAAGGAACAAGTATTCATGAAAGAAAACTGCGAAATATTAAAACAGGAGCAGCTAGAATGGCTTTAGGTGCAGAGACTAGAAATGATTTTAAATTAGGGGTAAAAATTCTTTCTATTGGGATTAATTATAGCCACGCTCCCAGTTTTCGTTCTGATGTATGGATCAATATGGAGAAACTAATTCATCTCAGTGATTTCAAAGAAGAACATCAAATAAATGATAGACAAGCCGTCAGTTTATTGACGAATAAAATCCAGAAAAATCTTGAAAAAAACATCATTATCACCAATGATGAAAACGAAGATGAGTTTATTAGGAATGTAGAAAATATTTATAAAAATGAATTAATTGCAGATCTTAATATCGATCCTAAAATCCATTCTTTTAATCTAACTAAAGGTATACAGGAAGCTGTTCATCACTTTGAAGATCTGGATAAAAAATGGTTAAAAAAATTAAAAGAAAACGTAGCAAATTATATTAATCAATTAAATATTCATCAATTAGAAGATCGTTTTTTCGCTATGAATAAAAAAGAGGAGAAAAGTATTTTTCGTGATAGTATTTTGCGAGTTTCCTTTCTTGTTTTGGCTGCTCCACTATTCATTTATGGATTATTAACTAATTATATTCCTTATCGCCTACCTAAAACAATCGCAAAATTATTAACCAAAGATGACTCCTATGTAGGACCAATAAAAATGACGAGTGGCATTTTTATTTTTCCTCTTTTTTATGCTTTGTGGATTTATTTATTCCATTATTTTATTTCAGATGGAAATGGATGGTGGACAGTATTTTTTGCCATTAGTTTACCTATTACAGGAGCTATCGCTTTATTTTATGCACAGCGTTACCTTAATTTAATGAGCCATATCCGTTTGATTTCACTTTTTTATCGACAACCTAAATTGATAGACGAATTGCTAGAGGAAAGGACAGCGATTATTGAAGATTTGGATTGGGCAAAGGAGCAGTACTTGGATCAAGTTTAGCGTATGTGAGTAATTTATTTTTCAATAATAATTTTAATATCCTCCAATCCATCTACGAATTTAGATAATTCTGCGATGACTTGCGACATGGAATTATTGCCATATTATTGAATACCTTGTTTATTTATTTTTGGCAGCCTACGCCAAATTAGAAACCTAAAAAACTAATTAGTATGCCTGAGATGAAGTCTAAATTAGTAGCACCTTCCTTGTTTCAATTCTATCTAATTGAGCGAGTTAAAAACTCGCTAACACTGCGGTATAGAAAACGGAGGTTTGGAACGACTTATTTACTCTTTGACTGTTCATCCATGAAATAATTAACAGCCTTTCCATCATATCGGAATACACCATCTAATTTTCCAACCCAAATAGCATCATCCTTATCTTCAGTCATTCCCCATAATATACCACCACCA
>JBNMOV010000093.1:0-13332 GCA_051275765.1 Maribacter sp.
TTGCTGTTGTTTTTGAAATAGGAAGATGATAGGATGCCTTGATGCTTGTTGAAATGGGTTTTACAAAATTATTATCGTAGAGTTCTCGTTTTGAGATATACATCTGAGACTGAACTAAACTTGGAGCGAATCTTTGGTTGAGTATCGTTCCTTTTAATTGTCCTAGCTTTCCTGCATCGAACGCAACATTTCCTTTCACTAGGTATTCATTACCATTATTTCCAATTCCATAATGTGCGTAGGCATTTATTTCCAAAAACTTGGCTGGATTATATTCCCACTCACCTAGTAAAAATAAAGAATTATTCGAAGTATCTACAGGTTCTTGATTGATACTTTGATAAATATGCGTCAATCCTACTGTAAACAAATCCTTTGATTGAGTCCCTTCTTTACTCGACTTAAATGTGGACAACTTAACTGTATTTTCTAACTGATTCCAACTCAAATAATGTCTCAATCCTCTATTATCCACTTGTAAATCTTGATAATATAAAGAATCTGACGCAGGACTGGTGTCATAAAATTTGTACGAACCAGGAGAATAAATGAATTGATGTCCAAAGGTCAAATGTCTTTTATTTGTATTCGTTGCTAGGCTATCTTTTGCTTTGGAAAGGAAGTCGAAATAATGGGTATAGGAGAGAATTTGTTCCTGCATACGAGTTTGTGCAGTATTGAGATAAATAGGTATATTTTCTCGATTACTGAAAAACGGATCATTAAAATCAGCTTCTGGTTTTACACCTCCATTATCACTTTGTTGAAAATCATTATAGGTGTAACTGGCATAGGATTCGTAATTTCCTTTTTCATTTTCGTACGCTGTATTAATCGTAAATGCAGTATGCCTTGATCGCTGATTAGTATATATTCCTTGATGACTTATTCTATCATAATCTGCGGAAACATTCAGTTTTTCAGATAAATTTCGAGTAAATACACCTTTGAAAATAAAATCGTCCTTAGTATGGTTTTGGGCATAACCTGTTTCTGTGAACGTTCTATTCACTTTGAAATAACGAATAGAATCTACATCTCTCCTATGCAAATCGAATTGATGAAAGCCTAGATCCAAGCCCTTTCGCTCCCCTACTTCAAATAATAAAGGTCTAGAAGGTGTCCCCATACTTCCCAAATGAACATAATCTATGAGTTGCTTTCTAGCTGGTTCTGATTGTTGAAAATAATGCCCCAGCATCGTATCTGGATAAGCATGTATCCTAGTTGGATTCTGTGCATGATAAATGGATATTGCTAAAGAATCTGGAGGAGTGAAGATATTTTGTAAGGCAGAATTCCTAGAAGTATCTCTTTGGAATTTTACAGCTCCTGGCCCTTTACTTGGCGTAGGTCTTTGAGCCTTAGTGATAATAACTAAGGAACAGCAAAAAAAGAATATCAGTATACTTTTTAAATTCATTAAGATAGGTGGCTAGATATTTAGATGTAGATATTTTAAGCTGAAAAATAATTTCTACTAAATTACTAGATATTCAAACGATGAAACAGGCGAATATGTATCAATGAAGTTGTAAAAAAAATAAAGGATAGAGTATTTCATACGCCATCCTCTATTTTTCATCAAGAAAAGTATTTTCTACTCCTCCATATCCAATACCGCAGGATTCATTCCCATATTACTGAAACCTCCATCATGATACAAATTCTGCATCGTAATATATTTGGATAAATCAGAGAACATAAAAACGCAATAATCTGCACAAGCTTCTCCTGTAGCATTACCTAATGGTGACATCTTATCTGCATAATCGAAAAATACGTCGAATCCTTTTACTCCTCCTCCTGCTGTCGTTTTAGTAGGAGACTGAGAGATCGTATTTACACGTACTTTTTTGCGAGTACCATAATGGTAGCCAAAACTACGTGCAAAAGATTCTAATAAAGATTTAGATTCTGCCATTTCTCCGTAATCAGGAAAAGTTCTTTGAGCAGCGATATACGTCAGACCTAATACAGATCCCCAATCATTGATAGCATCTTTTTCGTAGCAAGTCTGCATCAATTTATGAAAAGAAATAGCAGAGATATCAAAAGTCTTCTGCATCCAATCATATTTCGTATTCGTGTAAGCTCTTTTCTTTCTTACATTGATAGACATCCCTATAGAATGCAGTACAAAATCTACAGGTCCGCCAAGGATTTCCATAGATTTATCTATCAAACTTTCCAAATCTTCCAATTTGGTGGCATCAGCAGGAATAGCTTCTACATTCAATTCTTCCGCTAATTTCTGAATTTCGCCAAAACGAAATGCTACAGGAGCATTTGTCAGTACAATTTGAGCACCTTCTTCTACACATCTTCTAGCTACTTTGGTAGCTAGTGACTTATCATCTAATGCTCCGAAGATGATTCCTCTTTTTCCTTTTAGTAATTGGTTCGCCATGGTAAAACGTGAGTTTATGCTAAATAATTAAGTTGTGTAAAACGCAACTTGAATTTATTAATGAGTACAAAATTAAGAATATCATTCATTAAGTAGTGGTCAAACAAAAATTTGTTCTTGTAGAACAAATTTTTTTACTTTTTTCTTTGTTTTTTTTTAATAAAAAACAACAAAGACAACTGTATCGTAAATACAAGTTAATACTCTCCTCTTCCTTTTAAAACAAACTTTTTATTTAAATTAAAAACAAAAAGTTTGTGAATAATTTGATTAATAGAAACTTATTGTTTTAATTTGTACTTATAATATTGAACATACTATCTAGAGCCGTTTTAAAAATTTAATCATTATGGATTCAGGAACTATCATTAATAAGTCACAAAAAATACTACCAGGAGGTGTAATACTAAGAATCGCTATCATAGCCTTAGCTGCATACCTTTTCATGCAAAAAGAAATCAATTTCCAAGTAAATGTTCAATCTTCCTCGATAGAACAAATTGAAGATGAGCAACTTCATGAGACGGGGAACATATCATCTGAGAAAAGGCTTTCTGGCGATCAGCCAGAAAGTTCTTCCAGATTGAGTGGATTAAAAGCATCCTTATTTGGAGTAAGTAAAAAAAAATTAACAAAAAAGACATCCAGCTCTAAAAAAAAACAAATTCAACTCCAAGATATCAACCCAAATGATGTAGAAGCCTATATTTCTAGGTTTTCGAATGTCGCTGTCAGTGAAATGAGGAAATTTGGGATTCCAGCATCCATCATACTCGCCAATGGATTACTCCAAAGTGGAGCAGGAAAAACAGCAACCTCCTCATCTTCACACAATCATTTCAATCTTCTTTGTGATAGTTCATGGAATGGGAAAATGAAAGATTTTGATGGTCAGTGTTTCAAATCCTACGAAAGTGCATGGGCTGGATATAGAGGACATAGTGAATACCTTTCTCAAAATTTTGGACAATTAAAAAAAAGTGCTGATAAAGATTACACGAAATGGGCAAAAGGATTGAAAAAAGGGAATTTCAATGGACAGAAAAATCTAGCTAAAAAGTTAATCAACACCATAGAAAAATACGATCTCGACCAGTTCGATAGAAACTAGGCTTTTTAAATGCTAACCCTAGTATTCAAGGGGTGGCTATGTACCTATAGCTGCCCCTTTCTATATAGAACAATCAACGTTATACTCCATTTAGTTGTTGGATAATCAAACCTAATCTAATAAAGATGAAATTTGAAACCAAAGTTATACATGCAGGAGTAAAACCAGATCCTGTTACAGGTGCAGTAATGACACCAATTTATCAAACTTCGACCTATGTCCAAGCTGCTCCAGGCGAGCACAAAGGCTATCAATATGCAAGAGGAGATAACCCTACCAGAAATGCATTGCAAAAAAATCTTGCAGCATTAGAAAATGGAGCTAAAGCTATTTGTTTTAGTAGTGGACTTGCAGCACTAGACGCTGTAATCAGAATACTTAATCCAGGCGACGAAGTACTAAGTACGAATGATTTATATGGTGGATCTTATCGTCAATTGGTAAAGGTACATACAAGATTTGGCATCAAATCCAACTATGTGGATATGAATACGCCTAGTTTCATTAGGAAGCATATTAAGAAAGAAACGAAGCTTATTTGGTTAGAAACGCCTACCAACCCCATGTTAAATATCATAGATATTAAGGCTATCTGCGATATTGCTAAAGAATACGGTGTGATGGTCTGTGTAGATAATACATTCGCATCACCGTTTTTGCAGAATCCTTTGGATTTGGGTGCGGATTTAGTGCTTCATTCTTGTACTAAATATTTAGGTGGACATTCTGACGTAGTGATGGGAGCTATCGTTTGTAAAACAGATGAGCTCGCAGAACATTTCAAATATATACAAAATGTAGTTGGTGCTGTTCCTGGACCACAAGATTGTTTTTTGATGCTTAGAGGCATCAAAACTTTGCACTTAAGAGTGGAACGTGCTTGTGAAAATGCTGAAAAAATAGCTAAATTCCTAAAGGATCATCCTAAAGTGAATCGAGTGAATTATCCTGGCTTTAAGGATCATCCTAATCATGAGGTAGCAAAGAAGCAAATGAGAATGTTTGGAGCAATGGTTTCCTTTGATTTGAAAGGAGATGATTTTGAAGAGGCGAAAAGGGTATTAAGTAATACACATTATTTCCTTTTAGCAGAATCATTAGGTGGTGTAGAATCCTTGATTGGACATCCTGCATCCATGACTCATGCGTCTATTCCTAAAGAAGAAAGACTCAAAGTAGGTTTGACTGATTCTTTGATGAGATTGAGTGTAGGAGTGGAAAATGTGGATGATTTAATGGAAGATTTAAAATCTGCATTGGATAAAATATAAGAATAGTTTAGACCAAAACGATGGGCAATTGAAAGTAAATTTGTACTTTCAATTGCCCTTTTTCTTTTTAAACTAGAATGAAATAATGACAATATGTTTGGTCTAATGAAAAGACGCTGTGGCGAAAGTTGTGGCACAGATAAGGAAAATTATAGATTACACTACTGTGGAACTTGCAAATCAATAGGTAGTATTTATGGTCAAAAGTCTAGGATACTCCTTAATTTTGATGCAGTATTCCTATCTGAATTATTATCAGCACTTTCTTCTGAAAACACCAATGATTGGCAAAAAGGCTATCAGAGTCACAATTGTTTTTCAAAAATAGATGGAGCAGAAATTCCTCTCGTATTACAATATTCAGCAGCAGTTAATGTTTTTTTGACAGAACTAAAAACACTAGATCACGTCCATGATGAAAACAAATGGTGGTGGAAAACCTTTCGTTTTTCTTATCGTTCTTCATTTAAGAAATCCGTTAAAAATTTAGCTCAATTTGGATTAGACACTGATGAGATTTATCAAATATTTAATCAACAATTTGACTTAGAAAAAGAACATAATCAGCTAAAAAAATACGCTCTGCCAACAGCAAAAATCACTTCTATTATTTTTGAAAAAGGAGGTAATTTAATTCAAAAAAATAACGCAGAATTAAAAGAAATAGGTTTCCATTTTGGACAAATTGCTTATTTATTAGATGCTTTAGAAGATTACGAAAAAGATTATCATTCCAATTCATTCAATGGAATAAAAACCGCTTTCAACCTCAATGAATCTACACTTCCAAATAACATAAAAGCAATTATTCGTGAACAAATAAATTCCAAGCAACAGGAGTTAATAAAACTAATTCATCAACTTGATTTACTTGAAAGTACGCAACAAGTTTTCACAAGTAGGTTGGCACTAAATATTTCTGCTTTATTATATCAAAAAGAGCAAAAAGAAGCAGATATTATTCCTTTACCTTCTTGGAAAAAGAGTCAGCAAAAAGCTAGAGAAATTGTACAAAATATTACCAACCCGATACAACGAAGAATACAATATGCATCTATAAGTTTAGCCCTTTTCGTGCAGCCAGAAACATTGGATACATTCAAGGAGATGGATCTCAATAAATTAGGTGTTGCAGCGACTATTGCTACAGTTTCTTCAGCATTTGCTTGTTATACTGGTAAAAAAAGAAAACGGATATTACGCAGGTTAAAGCGATTAGGAAAGGGGCGATGTTTCAATTGTAATCCTTGCGGATCATGTAGTTGCCTTGATTGTTTTAGTGGCTGTTGCGAAGGTTCTGTATGTGACAATTGCTGTAATCAATGCCAAAAAGACTGTAATAGGGAGTGTAATAAATGCCTAAAATTTGTACTATGGACTTTGGTAGCATTACTTATTATAGGTATTCTCATTTTAATTATTGTCCTTGTCACATAATTATTCAACTAATGCTTCACTAAATTGTCTTTTATTAAATGAAAGTACAAAAATAGTATGTGCCAACAACTTGTCCTTTTAAGGACTAGGTTCACTAAACATCTTGACATTGAAGTTATTTGAAACAATTTCATTAAAACAAAAACAATGAAAGCTATTCCGTTAAAAAATATTTTTATCCTTACGCTTCTTTCTTTACTTCTATTTAGCTCCTGTGGAAATACTGAATATATTGATATAACAGAATACTATTTCCCTATAGATGCATTAAAAGAAGGAAAAGTATACGAGTATAGAATCAGCGATATGACAGGAAAAAAAACTTCTTCTCGTTATAAATATTACACTACAATAGAAACAGACTCTGGTAAATACTTCGTTAATAACAATTATGATCCTACTTTTTTCAACGACCAATATGTGTTAAATGAAGTGGTAAAAAATGGTATTCTTGTGAAAGAATATCACATGATGGCATTGATACCAGAAAAAGAACAGCAGATCGTAAAAGCTGAAATCGTAAAGAATAACGCATTTCCTTTTGAAGTAAGAAAAAATGGTGGAGTTACTCCAATGGAAATGAAGTTTTTAGATCCTCGTGATGAAAAAGAAAGGATACGATTTATTAGAGAACGAAAATATCTAGGAGATACTATTTTCACCTTTAAAGGCGTGGATTTGCAAGCAGTTATTTTTGCTGCCAATGAAATCAGAGAATTCACACATGAAGATGAAGGCGATTTCGATAACACTACTTTTGCTACAGAAATATACGCCAAAGGTTTAGGCTTAGTTTCCAAAAAATATAATATTGGTGATGTGCAATTGGAATCCTTACTTTATGATACCTTTAATATGAAAAAACTGGAAGACCTCGCCAGTCAACACTGGGGAAAGGAAATAGAACTAAAATAGATATTGAGATTTCGATATGCTGAGATATTAAGATTAAAAAACATAGTACTCAGCATCTCAAAATCTTAGCATCTCAAAATCTAGAAAAAATGTCATTCGAACTCACCTCACCCTTCCTTCCTGCAGGAGATCAGCCACAGGCTATTAAAGATTTGATCACAGGCATCGAACAAGGTGAAAAGCATCAATGTCTTTTAGGCGTTACAGGTTCTGGTAAGACATTTACGATGGCAAATGTCATCAAAGAACTCAATCGTCCTACGCTCATTCTTACGCATAATAAGACACTGACAGCTCAACTGTATGGAGAGTTTAGTCAATTTTTTCCTAATAATGCAGTAGAATATTTCGTTTCCTACTACGATTATTATCAGCCAGAAGCCTATATTTCCTCTTCTGACACTTATATAGAAAAGGATTTATTGATCAATCAAGAAGTGGATAAACTTCGACTAAGAGCAACATCTTCTATTTTATCTGGAAGACGTGATATTATTGTAGTCGCTTCTGTTTCCTGTATTTATGGTATGGGAAATCCAGAGGATTACAAGGCAGGAATCATTCGTTTATACAAAGGAAAACAACAGTCTAGAAATTCACTTTTATATCAATTAGTGAACATACTTTACTCTCGTTCAGAGGATTTATCCAGAGCAACATTTAGAGTAAAAGGTGATACAGTCGACGTGCATTTACCTTATGTGGATTATGGATATCGAATCACATTTTGGGGAGATGAAATAGAGGATATTGAGCAAATAGAATTGGCTACAGGAAAGCGAATTACTTCTTTAGAACACGCTGCTATTTTCCCCGCCAATCTCTACATCGCTCCTAAAGAAAGGATGAAAGAAATCATCAAATCCATAGAGGATGAACTCCACGCACAGGAAAAATACTTCATGCGTGAAGCTAAAATGGATGAAGCCAAACGCATCAAGGAACGAGTGACTTTTGATTTAGAAATGTTACGGGAACTAGGTTACTGTTCTGGTGTAGAAAATTATTCTCGATTTTTTGATGGTAGAAAACCAGGCACTCGTCCTTTTTGTCTATTAGATTATTTTCCAGATGATTTTCTCATGTTTGTAGATGAAAGTCATGTGACTTTGCCACAAGTGAGAGGAATGTGGGGAGGAGATAGAGCTAGAAAAATGAGTTTGGTCGGTTTTGGTTTCAGACTACCATCTGCTTTGGATAATCGTCCATTAAATTTTGATGAATTCGAGAAATTAACCAAGCAAATCATTTATGTCAGTGCTACTCCTGCTGATTATGAATTAGAAAGAACAGAAGGTGTCGTCGTAGAACAAATTGTTCGTCCTACAGGATTACTTGATCCACCTATAGACGTTCGTCCAAGCATCAATCAGATAGATGATCTACTCGAAGAAATCGATCAACGAATAAAGCAAGACGAACGAATTCTAATTACTACATTGACCAAACGAATGTCTGAAGAACTCGCCAGATATATGTCTGATTTGAGTATCAAATGTAAATATATTCACTCTGAAATCGATACGATGGAGCGAGTAGAAATTTTACGTGATTTACGATTAGGTGAATTCGATGTGTTGATTGGTGTCAATCTATTGAGAGAGGGACTAGATTTACCAGAAGTTTCTTTAGTCGCTATTTTAGATGCAGATAAGGAAGGATTTTTGAGAAATGAAAGATCATTGACACAGACTGCTGGTCGTGCTGCGAGAAATTCCAATGGAATGGTCATTATGTATGCAGATAAAATTACTAATTCCATGCAACGCACGATAGACGAAACCAATCGTCGTCGAGCCAAACAAATCGCCTACAATATAGAACACAATATCACACCTACGACAGTAAAAAAATCCAAAGACGAAATCAGAAAAGGAGAATCTATCCTTTCTATCAGAGGAAATCAGGATATGCACTATATCGAACCAGAGGAAATCAGCATTGCAGCAGATCCCATCGTTAGTTATGCCAATAGAGAACAACTAGAAAAAATGGTTCTGCAAACCGAACGAAAAATGAAAGCTGCAGCCAAGGATTTGGATTTTCTCTCTGCTGCACAATTTAGGGATGAAATGGAGGCATTGAAAAAGAAATTGAAGGAGAAGTTTGGATAGAGATCAAATTATCTCCTTTAAACAGAGAAGGGACTAAGATTCGTCAGACGAATCTTAGTCCCTTCTCTGTTTAATTCCTATTTTTGTACAATTCTAATGCTAAAAAATAAAGCCTTAAATAATAAGCAGAAGAAGAATCTGATATAGAGGAGCAAAACATACTTATTTTTTATCTAAAATTTCTATATCTTAACATCTAAGCATCTACCTAAATGTCTGACTTTTTTACAAAAATAAATGATTGGCTAGCTTATGGCTGGGATATAGGAAATTGGGCTGTCACTGTCAAGATGCTCCTCATTGCAGCCATCATTGCTATTGCTTCCTTTATTATTAGAAGATTCATTATTGGTAATATTCTATCCTTTTTAGGAAAAAGAGCAGTAATCGACGAAGGTAGCAGGAGAAAAGTACAAAGTATTATTAATATCATTGTATTCCTTGTTGCAACGATAGGAATACTCAAAGTATTGGGATTAGATCATACTTTTTATGACACTACTACAGCAAATATAGATGAAGAAGGAAATACCAAGTTCGGAAATTTCAATATCAAAATTTCAACTTTTCTTTTTGGCTTTATTATTTTCAAATTCGCACAACTCGCCGATTGGCTTATCGCTAGGATTCTATTAGACAAATACTATGATAATAAAGGAGAGGCAGGCGTTTTATCTGATGGTAAAGACGATAAGGCAAAAACCAATAAAGCCATACAATACCTCGTCTATATCCTAGCTATTACTTTTGCATTGAAATGGTTCAACCTAGATTATGGAATAGATCCTATGAAGGATGGTGGACACTTCACTATTTCCAATACATTAGGAGCGATAACGACTGTCCTTATCGCATGGCTCGCCATATGGGGATTGACCAATCTTATCCTGCAGCCCTACTACAAACGCAGTAATGTCGATGTAGGCAATCAATATGCCGTCAACCAACTGCTAAAATACCTTATTTATGTCTTAGCTATCGTATTTGCATTTCAAAACAATCTAGACTTCGATCTTACGCTCATTTTAGGAGGTGCTGCCGCATTATTAGTAGGTATTGGTTTAGGATTACAGCAGACATTTAATGATCTTATCTCTGGTATTATCCTTCTTTTTGAACGAACGATTGAAGTAGGAGATGTAGTTGAGGTCGACGGTTTAGTAGGTACGATTATAGGTATTGGTATCAGAACATCAATTGTAAGAATAAGAGATAATACCTCTATCATTGTTCCTAATTCTAAATTCATCACAGATAGTGTGGTCAATTGGACACATAATGAAGCCAAACAAGTTCGCTTTATTGTGGCAGTAGGTGTAGCGTATGGCTCAGATACAGAGTTAGTCAAAAATACCTTATTACAAGTAGCTGATGATAATCCAGATGTACTACAACGCCCAGCACCATTCGTCAGATTTGTCGATTTTGCAGATTCTTCACTCAATTTCGAACTTCATTTTTGGTCTAGGAATTTTATCAGAATAGAAGATGTCAAAAGTGATATTAGATTTCAGATAGACATGGATTTCAGAAATCAGGAGATTGAAATACCATTTCCTCAGAGGGTTATTTGGTCTGCTAATAATGAGGACGCTACTGATTAAATCAGCAAGATTATTACAAGAAAGAATTTAATGATGTCATCTTAAAACTGACATCATTTTTGTTATTAATAATATTATAATTCGATTTTTCAAAAAATGATAATCGTTCTATTATATTTGATGTAGAATGTTTTATTTGGTAAGACGCAAAATATTGCATCTCTACAAAACATCCTACGTACAGACGCGATGCATCGCGTCTCAACTATCTACAATATGAAAATTTTAAAATTCGGAGGATCATCCGTAGCCAAACCCCAACGCATACTCCAAATCATGGATATCCTAAAAGGATATTACTCAAGAGGAGAAAAATTCTGTGTCGTATTTTCTGCATTTGGAGGCGTAACGGATTCATTGATAGAAATGTGTCAACTCGCTGAAAAAGGCGATCAAATTTTCTTAGAAAAATTAGAAATTTTCAAAGAAAGACACCTTTCTGCTGTTATAGAACTTATTGATAAAGAAAACACCCAAATAGCATTAGATGATCTCACAGAAAATCATCAGCATCTAAAAAATCTGTTGCTTGGAATCTCGCTATTAGGCGAAGCATCTCCAAGAACATTAGATCATGTTTTATCCTTTGGAGAACGAAATTCTGCCTACATCATTTCTCATACGATGAAGCAGCATGGCATCCATGCATCTTATTTAGATGCAAGAAAAGTCATTACAACTAATAACCAGTTCAATGCCGCCAAAGTAGATTTTAAAACAACGAATACTCAAATTAAAAACTACCTCAAGGAACATCCAGAAGTACAAGTGATCACAGGATTTGTGGCAAGTAATGCAGAAGGCAATACCACGACTCTAGGAAGAGGAGGTTCTGATTATACCTCTTCTATTTTTGCAGCAGCACTCGATGCAGAAATGATAGAAATATGGACAGATGTAGATGGCGTAATGACTGCTGATCCAAGGAAAGTTTCTAAGGCATTCACCATCCCATCCATGACTTATGCAGAAGCCATGGAAATGTCGCATTTTGGTGCAAAGGTGATTTATCCACCTACATTACAGCCTGCTCTTCATGCTAAAATTCCATTATACATTAAGAATACCTTCAATCCAGATTTCATTGGTACACTAGTATCTGATAAAAAAGATGATGGAAAAACACCTGTTAAGGGAGTAACTTCTATCAATGGTATTTCACTACTGACTTTACATGGCGGTGGAATGGTTGGTGTTTCAGGAATTTCTGCCAGACTATTTGGAGCATTAGGACGAGCCAAAGTCAATATCGTTTTGATTACACAAGGATCTTCTGAGCATTCGATTTCTTTTGCTGTCAGTCCTCAAGAAGCAGATGCTGCTGTCTATGCTATTCATGAAGAATTTGAGTATGAAAAACAAGCCAATCTCATTCATCCTGTAAAGGTGGAAAATGATTTGTCTGTCGTCGCTGTCGTGGGAGAAAACATGAGATATAGACCAGGCGTAGCCGGCAGATTATTCAATTCGTTAGGAAAAAATGGTGTCAATATTATTGCGATAGCACAAGGTTCTTCTGAGCTGAATATTTCTACTGTCATCAAAAAAACAGACGAAGCCAAGGCACTCAATGCCATGCACGAAGCCTTCTTTTTGTCTGATGCCAAAGTGCTACACGTTTTCATGGTTGGTGTAGGATTGATAGGAAGTACATTGATCGAACAAATTCGTTCGCAAGCAGAAAAATTGAAGAAGAAACAAGCTTTAGAAATCAAAGTAGTTGGTTTATCCAATAGTAGAAAAATGCTTTTCGATGCTAATGGAATCGACCTCGAAAACTGGAAAGAAGCACTGGATAATAATGGTGAAGCCCTCACTTCCATTCCTGCTTATGTGCAGAAAATGAAAGCACTCAATTTGCAGAATAGTATCTTTTTGGATAATACGGCGAGTAAGGATGTAGCCCTGCATTATGAAAGTATTTTGGATGCGAGTATTTCTGTTTCTACACCTAATAAAATCGCTGTTTCATCTAGTTATTTACAATATCGCAGATTGAAAAATATTGCTAATCTTCGCAATGTTCACTTCATGTACGAAACCAATGTAGGAGCAGGATTGCCTGTCATTTCTACCTTGAATGATTTGATGAATAGTGGCGATAGCATATTAAAAATAGAAGGGGTATTGTCTGGTTCGTTATCCTTTATTTTTAATAATTTCAACGAAGGAACTTCCTTTGCAGACATCGTAAATGATGCTAAAAAAGCAGGCTACACAGAACCTGATCCAAGAACGGATCTCAGTGGTGCAGATGTCAGAAGAAAGATCTTGATTCTAGCTCGAGAATCTGGTTATGCACTCGAAAGTAGTGACATTAAAATCAATCCAATTTTGCCAGAAGCTTGTATGAATGCTCCAAGTGTAGATACTTTTTTCGAGGAACTCGTGAAGGCGAATGATTATTTTGAAGAACAACGTGCCACTGCTGCCAAAGATGGTAAAAAACTACGTGTGATTGCTACTTTAG
>JBNMOV010000094.1:0-13213 GCA_051275765.1 Maribacter sp.
TTTTATTAATTAGATAACGAACTGTAGCCTGAATATTAGACATCAATAATGCAGCAGCAGCTCCTTTACCAGATACATCTGCGATACAAAATGCAAAACGAGGATCATCATAATCTATGAAATCAAAATAATCGCCACCTATGGTTGAGTGAGGTCGATATATACTCGCCAATTCATATCTTTCATTCTTAGGTAAAGTGTTAGGAATAAGCATCTTCTGCATGGCTCCTGCCAGTTCCATTTCCTTTTTTAACGATTCTTGTTCCAATTGTTTTTTAAACAATCTTTTATTCTCAATGGCTACTGCAATAATATTGGTAATCGTGGTAATAAACGACACCTTGTCATACATATCATCATCCTTACTAAATCCCCCAATGAATGTATACGCAATAGATATATCCTTATGTCTTACTGGTACTACGACATCAAACATACTAATTAGAGGATGCTTTTCATCTGTAAGATTATGTAATCGGGTATAGGTCGTTAGTTTTTCCTGAATATCTATTTTCAACATTTGCTCAGGAATACCTATGGAAGTAGCACAACACCAGTGTCCGTCTTCTTCTTTAATATACAGCGCCATTTTCTTAATACCCATCTCCCAACTCAAAAACGAGTTATACATACCAAACAGCACTTGTGCAGGTAAGTTATCGTTGATTGCTTGAGTAATATTCAACAATCGATTTATTTGGAGTTGTTTGAGCGTTAGATCTCGCTCAAGCATCTCAAAATTGGAAAGATTCTTTTTTATATCAGAAAAATCTGCCATAAAGTTTAGATAAGGGTTTAAGGATTTTCATTAGATGTTGACACATATGCATTAGTAGGTATAAATTTACTGAAATTTAGTGGATAACTATAAAGACTATGGAAAAGTTTTTAATATGGTAACAAAAGGAGCAGGATAGTGAATTTAAACAAAAAATGACAAACCCAACAACAACCAACAAAAATAGCCTTGCAAAAGCAAGGCTATTAATGAATTAATTTTATTGGTGCTCATGACTGGAGTCGAACCAGCACGTCCTTATCGAACACAAAGCCCTCAACCTTGCACGTCTACCAATTCCGTCACATGAGCTTATGTAATATTGAAATGATATTCTTTTAAAATAAGTTCCGCAAATGTAGGCAAAATACTAAAACCAAGCCCTCTTTCAAGGAAAAAATAAACAAAGTCATGATTTTTATTCTTTTTTGAATTATTAATGACAAACTAAAAATATCTATATAAATTCCATTCATTATTCGAGGGCTAGCATTAATAAACTGCTGCACAAATACCTTTCCTTGTATTTAACACACCGTTTCTTTATGCTTTTGTACAATATTTAACTTACTTGATTTAGGCATTATTATAATATATGTAAATATAATATTCATTATGTACTGAAAAACAACACATAAAAATGTTGAACATTGTTTTTTGGCATGGTATTTCGTCTTTAGTTATTATATCCAACAAGTTTAAAGTAAGCAAAATGATGAAAGATATAAGATTTTTGACGGTAGTGGCTTTTATGATGTTTTTTATGGCAGGCACTGTTTCTGCACAGAATAATGAGGAATTAGCTATTACAACAGAAAAGAAAGGTGCGTTCAATGAGTCAGCAGACGAATCTGATGAGATCATAGAAGATGAAATCGCACACTATTATAGACAACATAAAAAATTACCTTCTTTCTTTTCAGGATACGTTATTGAGTTGACTACTTCTGATTTACCTTTGAGAAGGGATTATGTTCTTTTTGAAAAGTTTGGAAATGTCATGATAGACCAATTAGAAGAAGGTGGTTTTTCATATATTATCCAAGGTTTTAAAAATGAAAAGGCAGCGACTTCATTCCTCAATAATATTGTTATTTATAATGCATCAGAAGCGAAAGTGGTTCTTTATGAAAAAGGAAGAAGAGGTACAAAGAAATAAAAATTTATTAAGTACATAATAATAACTAAAATCCTCCTGTGAAATAAATTCACAGGAGGATTTTTAGCATAAATTACTAAGTCTATAAAATGTAATGGCTATTACAGACTAATAATCTGCTGTACTATCTTTTCTGGTTCTGGGGGTGGGCAGTCTAATCGACTTAATCCATTTCCTTTTTTTATACTCACCTATAGTGTTATTTGCAATAATTAGGAGTCTCCTTTAACTTTGCTCGTATCTTGTCTAGATAGCAACTTAAGCGATTTTTTCACTTTTTTCATTACGTTATATATTTAAAAGAATAGCCTTAGTGAAAGAACCTAAATAACATCCACCATTATACTTGTTCTTTTTCCTTCTAAAAAACATAAAAAATAGTTTCGTAGCTAAGGCTATGCAACGATTTTGTGAATTCTTTACAAGAAAAAATTACTACGCATTATGGTGGATCTTATTTAGATTCTTTCACTTACTACCAAATTTTAAAATTATTTTTTGTTCCTAATAGTTAACTTCTAACGTCAGAATAATAACGGTTATTTTTTTATTTTCAAGTTTACACAAAATCCTTTAAACATGTTAGTACTAGGAGTTATTGCAGGAGTTTTCCTTTTTGGTGGAGGAATACTTTTAGCGTCCAGGAAGTAAGTGCTAATTAAAAAAACGGGCTGAAACTTATTAAGTTTCAGCCCGTTTACTATTAAAGATTAATTTGAATTATTATTCTTTATTCTACCAATGCTTAGTTTGATATGGATATCTTACTCTATATTGTTCTTCTATCATTTCAGTCAACTTGGTTCTTAATTCTGGAACACCTTCTTTTTTAACAGCAGAGATAAAAAGGGATGGATGACTGAGATTATTTTCAAAATTCTCCAGCATTTCTGATTCTATCTCTAATTTCACTTCATCCTCCAAAAGGTCATCGTATTCATTTTTCCTATAAAGGTCTATCTTATTAAATACATAGATAATAGGTTTTTCTAATGCCTCCAATTCTTGCAGAACCCTATTGACAGATGCAATGTGATCTGCATGCTGAGGATGTGCTATATCTACCACATGGATCAATATATCGCTTTCCCTTACTTCATCCAGTGTAGATTTGAAACTTTCTACTAGATGATGTGGTAATTTTCTAATAAATCCAACTGTATCTGAAAGCAAAAACGGCATCGTACCAAAAACTACTTTTCTAACCGTAGTGTCCAATGTAGCAAAGAGTTTGTTTTCCGCAAATACATCAGATTTACTCAATGTATTCATCAATGTAGATTTCCCTGCATTGGTATATCCAACTAAAGAGACTCTGATTAATTGACCTCGCTGTTTCCTTCTGGTTATATTTTGTTTATCTATCTTATCCAATTTCTTTTTCAAGAAAGTAATCTTATCCCTTACTATACGTCTATCCGTTTCTATCTCTGTTTCCCCTGGTCCTCTCATACCTATACCACCTCGCTGTCTTTCTAAGTGAGTCCAAAGTCCTACCAATCTAGGAAGCATATATTGGAGCTGTGCCAATTCTACTTGCGTCTTGGCTTGAGCAGTTTGTGCCCTTCTAGCGAATATATCCAGAATCAAACTACTTCGATCTAGTATTTTCACCTTCAACTCTTCTTCCAATATAGAAACTTGTTTACCACTAAGATCATCATCGAAAATGACCATACTGATATCCTTATTCATTTCTACAAATTCTACAATTTCTTCTAACTTACCTTTACGTACATAAGTTCGCCTGTCTGGATGCGGTAGTTTTTGCATGAATACCTTCACCGTTTTAGCACCAGCAGTCTTAGCCAAAAATTCTAATTCATCCAAGTACTCAATCGTTTTTTCTTTCGATTGTCCTTCCTTTATCACACCTACCAATATTGCCTGCTCAATCTTCCTAGCAATACCTTTTCGCTTTTTTTGTCCTAAATCCCATTCCTGTGCCATATCTCGCTATTATTTTTATACAAAGATAACAACACCATTTTCAATAAAAAGATTCCATTATTGAAAACCATGCAATTGTTCTTATCACCTAAGAGTATACTCATTATACCTTAGGCACTTAAAACACAAGGTACAAAAATATAGTACCTCTATCACTTTATGACTCAAAGTCACAACGTAAATTAGATATTATTACAAATGGTTTTATATGTGAAGTTTATTATTTAATCGCATGCTAGATTACATTATAAAATTTCAGTATTACTAAAATTATAGGTATTAATAGTACAACAGGAATTACATACCAAACCAACAAATCCCTTATTAGTTTTCTAGACTTAACTCTAAGTATTTCTTCTTCATTGATCTGCACATCCATTTTTTTAGGGTTTACCCTTTTAATATCATATCTTTTGTGATTACTAAGGGATGGCGAATAAATAACTGTCCGTTTTGATTTTATCTTTCTGCACTATGCTGCGTTGGCAAAAACCTTATTACGCTAAGGCGTAACGTAGCTTTTACCGCCTTGCCTAGCACAAAAATATCTTATCAATTCCAGACACTTATTTATTCGCCATCCCTAAATGCAGTTCTAGGCTTCTTAAACATATGCTCTGTTACACCTCCCCACTTATTCATTCCCATAAACTAAAAATTTGCACCCTTGAGCAGCTTATATTTTACGTGTTCCCTGAAGTAATTAAAATATATAACGAATAGCTGATCGTTTCACTAATTAAGGATGAATCTAGTAATAATATCGACTGTCCCCCCTTTGTATTATTTTTCCTACCTATAAATAGTCAAGCATTATTAAGATATTCATTTAGCTGTAGATGAAAAAACAACTTCTAGAAAAGTTATTTTTTTAACTTTACACTTTTAATCTTGGTCTTAACATTTACAAAACCACCTTAAATGAAGCCAGTTAAATATATTAAAAACTATATCGGCGGTGCTTTAGTACCAGCAGATTCAGGGAGTTACTTTGATAACATAAGTCCTCATAATGGGGAAGTTTATTCACATATTCCTGATTCTGAGGCATCCGATGTACAGAAAGCTGTAGAAGCAGCAGAAAGAGCATTTCCAGAATGGTCTAGCTGTGGAGTAGATAAACGATATAGGATACTCACTAGACTGGCAGACATCATAGAGCAAAACCTTGAAGATTTTGCTTATGCAGAAAGTCTAGATTCTGGTAAGCCTATTTCTATGGCTAAAAGTATGGATATTCCTCGTTCACATGCTAATATTAGATTCTTTGCTACAGCCATCATGCACTTCGCTTCAGAATCTCATCATATGGAAGGAAGTGCGATGAATTTTACGCTTCGTCAGCCAATTGGCGTGGTAGGTTGTATTTCTCCTTGGAATTTGCCTTTGTATTTATTCACTTGGAAAATCGCTCCAGCATTGGCAGCAGGAAACTGTGTCATAGCCAAACCTTCTGAAATTACACCAATGACAGCCTTTCTCCTGTCACAAGCTTGTGATGAAGCAGGCGTTCCTCCAGGAGTATTGAATCTCGTACATGGTTTAGGCCCTAAAGCTGGACAAGCAATCGTAGAACATCCAAAAATCAAGGCAATATCATTTACTGGTGGAACAGGAACAGGAAGAGAAATTGCTAGGATTGCAGCTCCTATGTTCAAAAAATTATCTTTAGAATTAGGAGGTAAAAATCCTAATATCATTTTTGCAGACTGCGATTTTGATAAAATGATTTTTGATACACTTCGTTCTTCTTTTTCTAATAATGGACAAATCTGTCTTTGTGGATCGAGAATTTTTATCGAACGTCCTATATATGAGAAGTTCAAAGAGGAATTTGTAAAACGAACACAATTCCTCAAAGTAGGCGATCCTTTTTCTCCTATTACAGACTTAGGAGCATTGGTTAGCCAATCGCATATGGAAAAAGTAATGAGCTATATCGAATTGGCAAAACTGGAAGGAGGTACGATACTCTGCGGAGGCAAACCTGTGAAAATGGAAGGCAAATTAGAAAATGGTTATTACTTACGTCCAACTATTGTAGAAAATTTATCTCCTTATTGTAGAACGAACCAAGAAGAAATTTTTGGACCAGTCGTCACTATTACGCCATTCGATACAGAAGAAGAAGTATTAGAATATGCTAATTCTGTAGATTATGGACTATCTGCTACGCTTTGGACGAAGGATATTTATAAAGCCAATAGGATGGCAGAAAAGATTGAGGCAGGTGTAGTTTGGATTAATTGTTGGCTGATAAGGGATTTAAGAACGCCTTTTGGTGGGGTAAAAAGTTCTGGTGTCGGACGAGAAGGAGGATTGGAAGCCTTGCGATTTTTTACAGAAACTAAGAATATTTGTATGAAATACTAGTACTTGAATAAGTATAAATACTTTTACTAAAACAGTAAGAAATGCTTGCTTTAGCAAACCTAAGAGGTTTACCAAAGCAAGCATTTTCATAATTTATCAACATCCTTTTGGTTCTTTTAGTATTAAACTAAAATTGCTCTTAACTTTACAAAATGAAAGTAATTATTCCTGTAGCTGGAGTAGGAACAAGGCTTAGACCGCATACCTACACTCAACCTAAACCACTCATCCCAGTGGCAGGGAAACCTATTATTTCTTTCATCATAGATAGTCTGGTAGCTGCTGGTGTAACTGATTTTGTATTTGTAATAGGTCACCTTGGGGAAAAGATAAGATTGTATCTTGAAAAGCGATATCCTAGCCTGAATAAGGAATTTGTCGTGCAGGAAAATCGCTTAGGTTTAGGTCATGCTATCTGGACGGCTAGAGGAACGCTCAAGGATGTAGATGAACTCTTCATCATATTAGGAGATACGATTTACGATACTAATCTAGATCATTTTATCCATTCCGAACGCTCCTGTGTAGGAGTAAGGAAAGTGAGCGATCCATCTAATTTCGGTGTAGCAGAAATAGGCGATAATGGCAAGGTATCCAAAATGGTAGAAAAACCAAAAATCCCAAAATCTAATATGGCACTTGTTGGGCTATATAAGATAAACGAGGTAGATATTTTAGTAGAATCATTAGACAAGTTAATATCCAAGGATATTCGCACTAATGATGAATACCAACTTACAGATGCCTTAATGATGATGGTTAAACAAGGTGTAGATTTCGATCCGCTTACGATTAATAATTGGTATGATTGTGGCAAAAAAGAGGTTTTGCTAGAGACGAATACCATGTTATTAAAAAAGAAAAATTTCGCGTCTACGAATCTGCCTAGTTATTATAATACCATCGTCATACATCCTGTAGCGATAGGTAAAAATTGCAACATAACCAACTCTATCGTAGGACCTCATGTCACCATTGGTGATAATACGGTTATTCGTCATTCTGTGGTGAGCGATTCCATTATTGGCAATTATGCCCAAATAGAAGAAATCGTCCTCAAAGAATCTGTCATTGGTAATGATACCTCTATTAAAGGCTTCCGCCAATCTTTGAATATTGGAGATAATACGGAGATCGATTTTAGTAAGTAATTAACGGTCTGACGAGTAAATTTTGAGCAAATAAATAATGTCAAACCTCTTTTTTCTCTAATTGTAGTTATTCGTCTGACTGTTACAACTTCACTACGCAATTAGATACTTCCCTTAAAGTTATCCACAATACATATCTGTTTCTGTTTCAACTAACGTTTACCTTTTTAAAATTCATGAGAAATGGTACAGATCCTCGCAAATCCACTATATATATCTATCAATCTACTCCAAACCAACCTTGGAATCAAAAACGCTTACAATATCTTTTCAGAAGATTAGCCTATGGCATTCCTTTGAGGAAGCAAGAAAGGCTTTTGGAATCATCTCCAGAAAAAATCATTGACTATATTATTGATAAGGCTATAAGACCATCTTATACTCCTGCACCAAAATGGGCAGATTGGACGATAAAAAATTACAAAAAAATAAATGGGAATATTAATGATAAACTAGTAGAAAAACATGCTGAAGAATGGGCTAGTGCTACCATAAAGGGAATGCAGAAAAAAGGCTTTAGAGAGAAAGTCGTTTTATTTTGGAGTAATCATTTCGTGACTGCATTTTGGAATTATGAAAGTCCTTTGATGTTGAGAAATTATCATAAGGTATTACAAAAATATGCACTAGGGAATTTCAAGGAATTTGTACAAAAAATAGGCCTAACTCCTGCTATGTTAATTTATCTAGATGGTATTGAAAATTCTGTAGAACAGCCTAATGAAAACTACGCAAGAGAATTATTAGAACTCTTCACGCTTGGAAGAGATAATGGTTATTCACAAAAGGATATTGCAGAAATAGCTAGAGCATTTTCTGGTTATGATGTGGAGGATTGGACAAAAGTCTATTTGGATAAAGAACGACAAGATAGAGGGCAAAAAACTATTTTTGGTAAAACAGGCAATTGGAATTATGATGATGTCATTGATTTACTTTTTGAAGAAAAAGGGCAATTCATTGCTAAACATATTTGTAGAGAAATATATCAAGCATTCGTCTATCATGAAGCGGATGAGAGCATCGTAAATGAACTGGCAAAAACATTTATTCATCATGATTTTGAACTCGCTCCTGTATTTAGACAATTATTTAAAAGTGAACATTTTTTTTCTGATGAAATTATAGGAACACAAATTAAAAGTCCTCTTGATCTCATGCTTACTTTCATCAATGAGTTGGATATAAAAATTGATGATGACGAAAAGTATTTTGAATTATTTGAAAGCGGATATTGGACAGGACAAGCTTTATTTAATCCGCCAGATGTGTCTGGATGGAAAGGGCAACATACTTGGATAGATGCTACCAAACTCACTAGAAGATGGGAAGTTCTCGAAGGTATTCTCTATGAAGGCATAGGCGATAAAAATATAAGGACACTCATCACTTTTACTAAAAAAATCACCAACGAAACTAAAGATCCAGCCATCATCGTCAAAACAATCGTAGATTATTTCCTACCTAAAGGGTTGCAAACAGCAGCAGATTATGAAAGAGCTGTGGAAAAATTTAAAGAAGAATGGCCAAAGGATGTATTCAAAAATGGATGGTGGAATCTCGATAGAGAAGATACTGAATGGCAGGTAGCTGCATTGATTACTTATTTATTCAGACTACCTGAATTTCATCTTTGTTAATTAGATATTGAGATTTAGAGATGTAGAGATTTTTAGATAAAATATGCTTCTCAAAACTACGTAAAAATATCATTATCAAAAATTGTCCAATTAGTTTAAACCACTCATTATGTGCGACCATTATAGAAAAGGAACTCGTTTACAAGAAGGAAATTTGCATGAACGAGATCATCGACTTTGGACAAGAAGAGATTTTATTAGTAAAAGTAGCCTACTCGCTGGAGCATCTTTATTTCTATCTCAATTACCTATTCGAGCATTTGCTAAAAGTCCACTAGCTTTAGATTCCAATAATAAAAACATCCTCGTTCTAATCCAGCTCAAAGGCGGAAATGATGGATTGAATACCATTATTCCTTATTACGATTTTGGAAGATATAAATCATTACGCCCTAAAATTCATGTTTCAAAAAGTGATTCTATTCAACTGAATAATGATTTCGGAATGCACCAAGCTATGACACCATTAAAATCATTGTGGGACAAAGGCATGATGAAAATTATCAATAATGTAGGCTACCCAAATCCTAATATGTCGCATTTTAGATCTAAGGATATTTGGACGACATCTAGCGATTCTCATAAAATGGAAAGCACTGGATGGTTAGGAAGATTCTTAGAAAATGAAAAATCAACTAATGGAATTCCACCTGCCATTGAAATAGGAGGAGAAAGTAATCTTTCTTTCCAAAGTAAAATAGGACAACTTTCGCTCAATGTCGAAAATCCTAAGCATCTATATAAGATAGCACAATCAGGAGAACATTTTGAAAGGTTAGCTCATAGTTCTAAGTATAACAAGGAATTAGATTTCATTAGATCTGTTTGCAACTCTACAAAGCAATACGCCAAATCAATAAAAGAAGCTGACAACAGAGGAAAAGTAGAAGCAGATTATAAAGGCAATAGCTTATCCAAGCAATTGAAACAAGTCGCCAAACTCATTAAAGGAAATTTAGGTTCAAGGGTTTATATGGTAACTTTGGATGGTTTCGATACGCACGCATCCCAAAGCTGGAAACATGAAAACCTATTGAAAGAATTATCTGAAGGAATTCATTCCTTTTACAATGATTTATCTCCTACAAAATTACAAAACCAAGTGACAACTATGACTTTCTCAGAGTTTGGAAGAAGAATAGAAGAAAATGGTTCGAGAGGAACCGACCATGGCACAGCCGCACCTGTAATGATGTTTGGCGGAGGATTAGGCGAAAGTAAAATATTAGGAACTCCTCCAGATTTTAACCATTTAGACAATGATAAAAACCTGATTCATTCCACAGATTTCAGACAAATTTATTCGTCTGTACTGCAAGATTGGATGGGATCGAATAGCAAACAATCGCAACAAATCATCAAAGGAGATTTCAAACGAGTTAAAGGTTTGTTTTGATTCTGTCATATCTGCTATTTAATTCCATCGCAATATAGAATTTAGCGTATTTTTGTAGGATGGGAAAACGACATTGCTTAACAATACTCTTTTGGACAGTCCTTCTTATTTGGACACAACCATCCTATTCCCAAACATTTTTTGCTAATAATAGTGATGGCAATCTAATTTCATTGGATATCAATGGCTGTACCACTTCTACTGTCATTGGCATTGGTTCTTATACAGATATTGCTACTCATCCAGATGGTAATTTGTACGCTGTAAAGTCTAACGGACAGCTTTTTCGCATTAATACTGCCAGTGGCACTGCGAATCTAGTATCTAGCTTTCCTGGTAGTCAATATTATGCGCTCACTGCTGATTCTAATGGAGATATTTATGCCGCTTCTGGCAGTGGAGCTTTGGCTTCTTACAATCCTACTTCCAATACAAGTAGTTCTTATCCTAATATGGGCTATGGAGCGTCTGGTGATTTGACTTTCTACCAAGGAGATATGTATATGGCAGCCACGAATAATACCATGGTAAGGATAGACAAGAATAATCCTAATAACAATGTGGAAGTCATTGACTTCTCATCTGCCAATGTCACTATTTTCGGAATAGTGAGTGCTGTAAATGGCTGTGATGTACAGACTTATGCCATTTCTGATGATAATTCTTCCAAAGTCTATGAAATAGATTGGGACAATCAAGCTTTCAATTTTGTATGTACTGTTCCCCATCGAATTTATGGTGGTGCGAGTGAATTTGAATTCAATGCTTCTGCTGATTTTATTACGCTAGACAATATCGATATACAAGCAGACTGTGGAGATACTTCTGCTAACATCAGCATTACTGCCAATAGTGTAAATGGTGGATTAAATTATAGTCTAAACAATACCTCTACTCAAGGAAATGGTAATTTCAACAATGTAGCTTTTGGAGATTATACCGTTTTATTGACAGATAGTAATGGCTGTACAAAAACAGAGGATTTCACTGTCGCTCCTCCTAGCAATATTACTATTGATAATATAGAAGTCAATGATGTGACTTGTGGCGAAACCAATGGTTCTATTCTCGTGGAAGCGAGTAGTACAGATGGTGGAATTCTGTATAGTTTGGATGGTATTAATTTTTCTACTACTAATTTTTTTGAAAATATTCCGCCAGATAATTACACGATGACAATAATGGATAATAGTGGTTGTACGGCTTCTATTGATGCCAATATTACAGAAACTACACCTATCGAATTATTGTCAGTAAATCCTACACCAACTTCATGTGGAGGAAATAATGGCAGTATTAATATTGAAATAAATGACAATGGAAATACTGTATTCTTCAGTTTAGATAATCTTGATTTTTTTACCATTAATTCTTTTAATAATTTACAAAGTGGCAATTATACTGTTTATATTGCAGATGAAAATGATTGCTTAATTCAAGAAGATGTAACTATTAATCCTAGTGATGAATTGATTTTAAATGATATCGAAATAACGCTTACGGATTGTGGAGAAAATAATGGAGTTGTGATGATAGATGCCTTTGGTGGAGAGAATATTATTTTGAATTACAATCTCAGTGGCACAGAAAATAATACAGGAATCTTCGACGAATTAGGAGCAGGTGAATTTGAAGTAAATATCAGTACAAGTGGAGGCTGTGAAATAGGCTCCTACCCTATATCTATAGGTGATCCTTGTGGAATCTATATTCCTAATACATTCACACCAAACGAAGATGGATACAATGATGTTTTTAAATTATATTCTCCTACAGAAGTACAAATTCTAGAATTATTAATTTTCGATAGATGGGGAGGATTAATCCATCGTGATGCGAATTACTCATCATCTGAGCTAAGAGGTTGGAAAGGAAAAAGAAAAGGGAAACAAGCTCCTTCTGAAGTATTTATTTATATGTTCAGAATTATAAAAAATGGTAAGGAGCAATTACTTAAAGGGGATATTACTGTTATTAATTTAGTAAATAATTAAAAACAACTCGTAATAAGCTCTATTGTAGAGACGCCATATTTTGCATCTTGCCAAACAAAACAACGAATGCCAAGTAATTAAAAATTAAGATGTCTTCGTCTAGGATGGATTATTATACACAATCCATTTAAAAAAATTAACAAAACACCACAAATCAAATTCAAAATACTAGCAGTATCTTTTCTTAAATGATTCATTATGTTTTAGTATGTAATTACTTTAGATATTACTACTTATCAGTACATTAAATGAAGATTATATACACACAAGAGATGATAAAGAAGCTATAGTTTCTTTATCATCTCTTACCCCGCAATTATATATTGAAAGTCAATTATAAACCAGCAACAAACTTCGTCAACTTACCTTTTAGGTTAGCTGCTTTGTTGTCGTGGAATTGTCTTCTCTTAGCCAATCTGTCGATCATACTGATCACTTTAGGCAAGAAACTTTCTGCATCGGATTTACTTTCCATCCCCCTTAGGTTCTTGATAGCAGTACGAGTACTTTTCTTATAATAACGATTAGCGGTACGACGCTTTTCTGTTTGACGTATTCTTTTCTTAGCTGACTGGTGATGTGCCATAGTATAAATTCTTTTTAAAATTACGGAACGCAAAGGTAATCTTTGTTTCTCGTTTGAACAAGCTTTATCTACAATATTTTATAAAACTTATTCTGAGCCAGCTTTTATATTCATTTTATTATTCTTAAAAACTCTCGCTTAAGCTATAATTAGAGACACAAGCAATTTACAAAAAAAAATGTTAAA